>CATLVA010000011.1 GCA_950060715.1 uncultured Oligoflexia bacterium
CGTATCTTCCTTTCCTAGAACTAGTACTAAAGAACGAGAAGAATCATTTAAAACTGATTCTAGGTCACCCTCAGCATGTTCACTTAAAGCAATGGTAGAGCAACCAAGTTCCTTGAGTTTAGTAAGAGTTCTGGTCAGCTTGGTGGTCTCAACTAGCTTTACGTATTCAGTTGCACCAGATGCAATTCGAAAAAAAGATGGAGTTAAACCAAAAGAATTTCTCTGAGGAATAATAACAAAGTCGATATTGTAAAAAGAAGCTGTTCTTAAAATTGCTCCAGCATTGTGAACATCACTAATTTGGTCTAAAGCGAGAATTCTAAGTCCAGGTTTAACCTCAGCGTAAAGTTTTGCAACATCAAGGACTTCAAGAGCTGAACAAACTAAAAAACAATTACCAGGTACTCGGTGATATTCAAGTCCACGTTTTTTAAAATAAGTCTTAGCCTCTTCTTGAGCTTTATGTGAAGACACCATTTGAACTTCGACTTGAGATGATTTAATTTCTTGCTTTAAATCAGCGAGAGACTCTTCTGTACCAACGAGCTTATAAAAGTTTCTGCTCTTATTTTGAAGAGCACATTTGATACTATGAAGACCAACAACAAGATCAAAGTCATCCATCAGAATTTTTTCCCTAGATCTGTTAGGACAGATTTTAGTTCAGTGATTAATTCGTCTTTTTTGACTTTTTTCACTTCACCAGTTTTTCTAATTTTAATTTCGACTTCACCTGTTTGATCAAAATCTCTTTCTCCGAAAAGAACTCTTACTGGAAGACCTAAAAGATCGGCATCTTTTAACATCGCTCCAAAACCAAGCCCTCTATCATCCATCAAAACTTCAATCCCTGCAGCGGTCATCGTCTTATAAATCTCATCACAGATTGTTTTGTTAGCCTCCGACTTGGCAAGAGTAGCAAAATAAACTTCATAAGGTGCAATAGGAAGTGGCCACACCATTCCATTTTCATCATGGTTTTGCTCAATTGCGGCTGCCATTGTCCTCGAAACACCTATTCCATAACAGCCCATTAAAGGAAAAATCTTTTTCCCGTTTTGATCTAAAACTGAAGCCCCCATACTCTTAGAGTACTTGTCTCCAAGTTGGAAAATATGTCCGACTTCAATACCCTTCCTCATGACGATTGGAGTTTTTCCATCAGGTCCAACATCTCCAGCTTGAGCCATTCTTAAATCAACTTGCTTAAAGTTTTCTAAGTCACGACTTGGAGTAAAACCTTTCGTATGAAAATCTTTTTTATTTGCACCAACAACATAGCCCGCTTCAAGATCTACAGCTTGATCGACGAGAACCGAAAAGCCAGTTCGATTTAAAGGACTCATATAACCCACAGGGAGATCTAGCTCAGCCAAGACTTCAGGCTTAGTTGGGTAAATATTTTTTGCTTTTAAAACATTTTTTAATTTAACATCGTTAAGTTCATCATCCCCTAAAATAAGAATAAGATAATGAGCTTCTTTCTTCCCATAATCCGCTGTGAACATGAGAGTTTTCAATGTTTGATGAACTGGAATACCAAGAAGCTTAGCCACTTCTTCACAAGTAGGAAGATTTACTGTTTCTACTTCTTCAAGAGCAGAGCTTGCACTAAACTCTAAAGCAGCACGAGAAGTTTTCGCTGTCTCCACATTGGCCGCATAATTAAGACTTTTAACTTCAACAATATCGTCTTCGCCATTATCTGCTACAACTTGAAACTCATGAGTTTTAGCACCGGCATCGGCCATAGCACCACCATCTGCTTCGACAACAATGTACTCAAGATTCATACGCTTAAAAATATTTTCATAAGCTCTGTAGTAATCATCGTAGATTTCATCCATAGAAGCTTTATCGAGATGAAAAGTATAGCCGTCTTTCATTATGAATTCGCGACAACGTAGAAGTCCAAACCTAGGTCTTACTTCGTCTCGGTATTTAGTATTAATTTGGTATAAATTAACCGGTAAACTCTTATAAGAATTGATTGAATTAGAAAAAATATGAGTGATTGTTTCTTCATTAGTAGCACTTAAGCAAAAATCATTCTCTTTTCGATCTTTAAGGCGAACCATTTCAGGCCCCATAGTTTCCCAACGCCCAGAAGACTTCCACAACTCTCCAGGAGTAACAAAACTCATAAGAACTTCTTGAGAACCAATATTATTCAGTTCTTCTCTTATGATTGATTTAATTTTTTGAAGAGTTCTTACCGCAAAAGGAAGGTATGAATAGATACCACTTGTTGTTTTGTCGATTAAGCCCGCTCGTAGAAAAAGCCTATGAGAAGCTATCTCAGCATCTTTTGGGGTTTCTTTGTATGTTTGCCAGTATGATTTTGATAAACGCATAGTTGATTATTCTAAAAAGCTAGAAGCTTTATAATCAGCACGCTCAATATAAACTTCTAAGATACAATTTCTAACCAGGTTTACGCCAACTGACTTATCACCCACCTGCAATAACTCAAGATCAGTCTCAAGGCTTCTTGAAGGACAATCTTGAACTTTATATTTATGTAAATAAACTTTCAGCATATTGAGGGACTCAATCTCTAAAAGCTTCAATTCTGTACCGCTAACGATACGAAATGTTCTGTTATCTAGATTGAGAGGAATAGTCATATTTGCACTATAAACAGATGAAATTTTTTGACCTTCCCAAGTTACTGCCGAAAAAACATTGAAAGTTGCGAGTAACGCGCAGATTAAAACTGTGTGCTTCATTAGGGGTCTCCTTAACCGTGGAGGATTACTTACCCCATTTGGCCGTCTTTGAAAAGAGACATGTAAAAAGCTACTAGTTCGTCACAGAAATGAATTGAGGTAATCTGTGAGCTTCCCTTACTTCTGGAGCTAAAGAAGCTGCAGAGACAATTTCATAACAACTTGGAGTCTCAAGAATTTTTCGACACAACACATTATGAAGGTAGTGACCAGATTTATATGTTGTGATCTTACCTGCTAATTCGTGCCCAAGCAGACTAACATCTCCAATGGTATCAAGAATCTTGTGACGTACAAACTCGTCTACAAATCTCAGGCCGTCTTGATTAATTACTTTGTAGTCATCCAGAACGATTGCATTGTCGAGAGATCCACCTTTTGCAAGTCCCATTCTCTTGAGCATATCTACATCACGTAGCATCCCAAAAGTACGAGCGCGTGAAATTTCTTTCATATAGTTTTCGCAAGAAAACTCGAATATTTCTTTTTGAGTGTTAATCGCTGGATGAGCAAAAACAATTGTTGAATCTATAATGAGGTTCTTACTTGGTTCAATTTTCGCGTAAGTTCCATTGTGCTCAACCTCAACGGTCTCAGTAATAACCATAAATTTTTTGGTTTTATTTAAATTTTCAACACCAGTTTCTTTAAGAACAAAAACAAATGATGCTGAAGAGCCATCCATAATCGGAACTTCCGGACCATCAATTTCACAGTATACGTTATCAATACCTAGTCCGTAGAATGCAGACAGAAGATGCTCAACAGTGTGAATTGCATCTGGCCCGTCTCCAAGAGTGGTATTATTTCTAGTTGGTCCAACGTTTCTCGCGTCAGCCTTAATTATTTGTGAGTTTGCGACATCTGTTCTCTTAAAGACAACGCCTGTGTCTGCTTCGGCCGGAAACATCTTAAGAGTAACTTTCTTACCAGAATGGATTCCAATTCCGGTAATACTAACTTCTTTAGCAATGGTTCTCTGATAGATCATTTTAATCCAATTTTTATTTTAATAAGGTTAGTTATTTCCTTAACTTAACATTTTGCACTACGTCCTAGTATAAACTATTTAACTTTAAAAACACGAGTGAAAAATGTGCTTATACGCCATTATACACCATTTTTCTTAAGAAACACTTAAGTCGCTGAAATTACGTAACAGCTGGCATGTAAGTCTTACCTACCTGACTACTTTATGTGCGAAATTGCCTTATCTGACAACATCCTTCCTCTTGGAGTTCGTAATAATAAGCCTTCTTTTAACAAAAATGGCTCATAAACCTCTTCAATTGTTTGCTTATCTTCACCTAAGGTAGCAGATAACGCTTCAATTCCGACCGGTCCATTGGAGTAGTATTCAAAGATGACTTTTAGTATTTTCCTATCCATGGTGTCTAGACCAAGACTGTCTATGTCCATAAGTTTAAGTGCTTCATGAACATCGCTTTTCTGAATAGAAGCATGGTCGTAGATCAAAGCAAAATCCCTTACTCTTCTTAAAATTCTGTTTGCTATCCTTGGTGTTCCGCGACTTCTAGTTGCTACCTCTAAAAGAGCATCCTCATCCATCGTGATTCCCATTTTTCTGGCATTTGTTTTAAGGATTTCTGAAATATCTTCTGGTTTGTAAAAATCAAAATGTAGATGCGCCATAAACCTATCACGAAGTGGATTAGATAAAAGACCCGATCTAGTTGTTGCACCAATCAAAGTAAAAGGAACGAGATCAATCTGCATTGTTCTGGCACTCGCCCCCTGACCGATCAAGATATCTAGTCTAAAGTCTTCCATTGCACTGTAAAGAATCTCTTCCACCGAAATATGCATTCGGTGAATCTCATCAATAAAAAGTACATCTTTTGGCCCTAGGTTAGTCAGAACTGCCGCCAAATCACCCTTTTTTTCAATTGCAGGGCCCGAAACCACATGTAGCTCACTACCTAGCTCCTTTGCTATGATCATAGCAAGGGAAGTTTTCCCTAGTCCCGGAGGACCAGAAAGCAGCACATGATCCATGGCCGCGTTTCTTTTATTGGCAGACTTAACCATGAGGTTAATATTTTCTACAACTTTCTTTTGACCCACATATTCAGAAAAATTTTGAGGCCTTAATCTTTGCTCGTGTTCTACATCATTGGTAGTGACTTCATCTGATAAAAATCTGTTTTCCATAGTTAAATCTCTCTCAAGACAGACTTAATGACATCTTGACTTGAACTCGCACCATCAGCAAGGCTCTTTTTGATGAGTGAAGCTACTTGGGAGTCTTTATAACCTAAAGAGCTCAGTGCAAGCGAAGCTTCTTCAAATAGTTTCGGGTCAATATTCAAGTCACTGCCTTCAACTGTCTTAGTGCTAAGACTTAGCTGCCCAAAGTTCTGAACTTTATCTTTCAATGAAAGAATAATTTGCTCCGCCATCTTCTTTCCGATACCAGGTGCCTTGGCCAACATATTCGGACTGTCAGTTCTAATAGCTACGCTAATCTCTTCTATACCGAGAGTTGCTAGCAAGGCATATGCCTTAGAGGCACCAACCTTATTTACCGACTTGAGCATTTCAAAATATTCTCTTTCAGCAATGGTCCTAAAGCCCCAAAGATTTTGATCGTTTTCAGTGATATTGTGAAATGTATATAGTTCTAGCGATTGCCCTACTGGAACAAGTTCTGAAAAATTAATTTCGTAACCAATCCCCATATTCTCAACTTGAATCAATACCTTTTTCACAGTGCTGTTGAGCACCCTACCTTTTACAAATCCGATCATATATTTGAAACCTTATGTGCAAGCGAAGCTTTTAAACTTCTGGCCTTGCCTTTTGACTTATCTGCTTTATTGCCACCACTTAAGGCGTGACACATGGCAATTGCAAGCGCGTCACTTTCATCGTCTGTTTTAAACTCTTTTTTTCCCAATGTCATGGCCAAAAACTTTTGGACACTTTCTTTAGAAGCGTGACCATACCCTACTGTTTGAGATTTTACTAAATTGGGAGAATACTCAAAGATCTTACCTTCGTATTTGTTAAAAAGCTCGGCTAATATGATCCCTCTAGTTTGAGCTAATTTAATTAACGCAGTTGGACTCTTAACGTAGATCAAAGACTCCATAGAAATAACATCAGGTTGAAGCTCTTTTAATAGCTGCTTCATTTCAGATTTTACCGTAGGGAGCCTATCCATAAAATCAGCGCCCTTAAATTGAAGCACGCCAGAAGCTACGTAATGAATTTTTTTACCTTGTTTTTTTATGAGTCCCCAGCCGGTCTTGCGAGAACCAGGGTCGATTCCTAGAATGAGCACTATTTCGTCCTTTAGATCAATTCTAACGATTCTGCTGGAGATGGTCTAGGACTAATAAATTTCGTCTAAATTACTTTTGACTGTCTTTTCAAGGATTTCTAAGAACTTCGTTTCATCAGATGAAATGATATCCACCAAAATCTGATAATGACTAACCATGAACTTCTTTTGGCCCATTTTAAAAAGTTCAACCGAATGCACCCGACACAGTGTAATCGTAACTGGAGTTCCGACTTCATCAAAAATGGTGGCCTTCTCCAGTGAATTTTCATCATCCGTTTTTTTGCCGTAGTGTTTGCAGATCGTACATTCTTTTGCCATAAGGCGATATTATAATCTTAAGCAAAGCTTGAGCACAATAATTATCGATTTTTACTGTCAAAACGTAGAAAATTAAGCTAGTTTTAAGCATGCCTAAGTTACTGCGAGCAAAAGATATTATTGAGAGCAAAACCCCTCAACTGTCTCAAAAATGTGCCAGTTTAACTTCCAGAGGGAAAACACCTCATTTAAGTGTAATTCTTGTTGGTGACAATCCGGCCAGTCTTTCATACATAAAAAACAAAAGAAGAATGTGCGAAAGCATTGGAGCAAAATTCACACTCCATCACTTATCCGAAGATACAAATGAGCAAGACTTTTTGGCCCTCCTAAAAGAGGTGAACTTTGATGATGATGTCACAGGTTGTTTTGTCCAATTACCTGTTCCTGCTCACCTAAAGCATCTAGATGTTACCCAGCTAATCAACCCAAAAAAAGACGTAGATGGTTTTCATCTCAATAGCGTTTGTGATCTATACCGTGGCATTGAGAAAAGTCCTATTCCTTGTACACCGAAGGGAATAGTTACAATGCTAAAGACCAACAATATAGAAATTGAAGGCTCTAATATTGTTATTATCGGCAGAAGTAGTATTGTGGGAAAACCTCTTAGTTTGCTCCTTCAAAACTTAAATGCAACAGTCACTCTTTGCCACTCGAGAACCAAAGACCTATCAGTCCATACTAAAAATGCAGACATCATTATCTCAGCTGTAGGGATCGCCGGCTACCTTAAAGCAGATCACGTCTCTGAGGGCTGTACCATTATCGATGTTGGGATAAATAAAACAGAGAACGGTCTCGTTGGCGACGTGGATTTCGAAGCAGTTTCTGCTAAAGCAAAGGCAATTACTCCTGTTCCAGGAGGAGTAGGACCAATGACAGTTTTCTCTTTAATGGAAAACTTACTACTTACGAGTGAAAATATTTTAAACGGAATATAAAGGGATTTTATGAGTAACCTCAAAAAAACTTCCCTTCACCAAAAGCATTTAGACCTCCAAGCTAAGATGGTCGATTTTGGTGGATGGGAAATGCCAATTCAATACAAAAACTTAAAAGAGGAAGTTGTAGCAGTCAGAGAAAACGCCGGTGTTTTTGATGTTTCTCACATGGGCGAGTTCTATATTACCGGAAAAGATGCGCTTAATTTTATCAATTATGCTGTCACCAATGATATTAAAGCCGCAAACAATGGCAAAGCTGTGTACTCTCCTCTTTGCGATTCAAATGGAAAAATCATCGACGATCTAATTGTTTACAAGATTTCAGAGCAGGAAATTTTTGTTTGTGTAAATGCCGCTAATATCGAAAAGGATTTTCAAGCACTTGAATCCATCAAAGCTAAATTTGATTGTGAACTTAAAAACCTTTCATCAGACTATTCTTTACTCGCTCTACAGGGACCTAAAAGCTTTGAGCTACTAAAGTCGATCATCGACGAGGTTCAAGATATCGAATATTATTCAATTCAATTACTTGAAACTATAAAGGATCAAAAGAGCTTTATCGCTCGTACAGGCTACACCGGTGAGGATGGCTTTGAGATATTTGGATCTCATGAATTCATTGCAAACCTATGGGGCAAATTAATAGCTGCAGGTGTAGAGCCATGCGGATTAGGATCCAGGGATGTGTTACGCCTAGAAGTTTGTTTTCCTCTATATGGTAATGAATTGAACCAAGACATCACTCCCCTAGATGCTGGGTTAAAGTGGACAGTTAAAATGAATAAAGAAGACTTTGTTGGAAAGTCTGCACTAGAAAGCTATGCTGCAAAATATCAGTTAGTGAAGCTATCTCTTGATAAGGGAATCCCAAGAGCGGGTTATGAAGTTGAGAACGAGAAGGGTGAATCAATTGGTATAATCACGTCTGGGACTCAAAGTGTAGTCCTTAAAAAGGGCATTGCACTAGCAAGAGTTGATAAAAATCTGTATCAAGATTCAGAAAAATTAAATATAAATATCAGGGGTAAACTTTATCCCGCAGAAATAAATAAAAAACCTTTTGTTACAGGGGGACATAAGTAATGAATAAGGTAATGGATGGATACTTATATACAGAAGAACATGAATGGCTTCTTGTGGAAGGAAATTCAGCAACGATAGGAATCACTGATTTTGCACAATCATCTCTGGGAGATATTGTTTTTGTTGAACTACCAGAAGAAGGTGAAGAGCTTGAAGCTGGAAACAGTTTTGGCGTAGTTGAATCAATCAAGTCTGTAAGTGACTTATACACACCTATTTCAGGAAAAGTACTTGAAAAAAACTCTACCGTAGAAGAAACACCTGAGAACTTGAATGAAGATCCTTATGGTGGCTGGCTGGTAAAAATTGAATTGGCTGATAAAGATCAGCTGAACTCTCTAATGGATGCCCAAGCCTATACTGAATTCTGTGAAAGCTTATAAATAATAATGGCCGGCTGCCGCATCTATGCGCTGGTCGGCATCTATAAAATTTTTAAACCTCCCAAAAAAATCTTTACTGAATATGAACATTACTCCATACTGCCCCTACTTTCGAGACAGGCGTTGATCAAATAAAATTTGTTAATGTTGGTGTTGCAACAGTTAAGGGTTTGAGTTCTATGGAATCTATTCAGCTATTAAATACAGCCATTATCAAGAGCAAAGAGAAACGAATTAATAGTTCTTATGAAGAACGACTGACGAAAATCAATAAATCTCCGGCCATCGACGCCATCAACAAAAGTATTTCAATTCTTGCTGAGTCTCAGAAAATTTCACGAGATCAAGCTGCACTTCAAGTCATTGAAGCCATTAGAGAGCTTGATTCTGTTTGGTCTGATTATGTGACAATGGAAGGAATTGACCGTTTAAAAAATATGCTTAAAGGTGACTCTGAGTCTGAGCACTAGGTATTAACTACAAATCCCCAGTCAATAGTAGCTTTCCCGTCCGCTTGAATCATTCCTTTTGGAGGATTTGGAAATGGACCGGCTTGGTTAAAAGAATCAATTGCCGCGTCATCTAGCTCTTTTACACCACTAGTAGATTTTAAAATTATATCTACAATTTGCCCTTTGGAATTAAGCTTAATCGTAACACCTGTAATCAAGTTGGTGTCTGATGCAATTGAGCGTCCTTCTTTATAAAGCTTATTCGCCTTTTCCTGGATATTTAATCCCCAGAACTGTTCTAATTTCTGGCGAATTCGGTGATAGAAGCCATAGAATTCATACTCTTGTGTATTTAATTTTGTAAAATCTCCGAGCGGAATATCGGATAAATAGTCATTTGTTCTTCCCAGACCTGATTTAGAAAGCTCTCCATTTTTAAGACCTTTTCTAGCTTGAACAACTTTAGCTGTTTTAGCTTTCTTCTTAATTTGAGGAGAAGTTTTTTTATTGAATCCAATATCTGATAATTTAATCTCTTTACGTTTTTCAACTTTTTTTGTTTTCGCATTTTGTAAATTTTTATCTAGAACAGCATCTCTTTGGCCTTTTCCAGCAGCTTTAAATTGACCAACAGTTGCAGCCTTCGTTTCTCTAGCGAAGGTATTATTTCTATCGCTAAAAAATTTTGAATCGTTTTTTTCAGAGATTTTGCTTTTTTGCGATTGCACGATCTGCTTTAGAGCCGAGTTCGGAACCAACTTCATTCTTATAGGTGTTGGTTCAGTATCCGATTTAGATAGGGAAAAACTCATTCCCCCAACAGAAACCCAACTAATCATCATGTGAAGTAAGAACGATCCCACAATGAGTGCATAAAGAATATTTTTGTTTCTAGTCTCAGTCATCTATTGACCTATCGGCTGACTAGAAAACTAATAAAGAAAATTATTGAGCACTGTAATAATCTTCCCCATCAAGGATGATAATACCTGACTCTTCTTCATTCACATCAGTATATTCTTCACTTTCTGCGCCAGGCTCAGTACCTTCAACAAAAGATTCAATAAATCTTGTGCCATTTTCTTGATAAATACGCCCAGTTTCTGCGTTAATTGCTACATTCACAATGCCAGAAGGTGCTGAGAAATCATAATCACCGTACTTTCTAAGAAAAGCCTGCATATACTCACGCCAAATTGGTAGAGCAGACTTCGCACCAGTCTCCCCCCAGCCCATAGTGTTATTGTTATCAAAACCTGTCCAAACACCTGTGACTGCTTTTGATGAAAAACCTAAAAACCAAGCATCAACATAATTATTGGTGGTCCCAGTCTTTCCTCCAATAAAAGAAGAGATATCTGCAGTGTTTCGTCCTGTTCCTCTTTGAACAACACCTTTAAGTAGATTTGTCATAATATAGGCTAATCTTTGATCGTAAACTTGGTCTTCATTTAAGTTCACCAAAAATGGGTTCTCTTTTTTTACTTTTTCCTCAACGACTTCAGTTGCTTCACTTTCCACCGCCTCAGATTCTGTATTGGCAACCTCAATTGATTTTTCAGAGCCTTCAGGCTCTTCAATCTTTAGCTGGCTATCTACGACTTCCTCAGGTTGTTCCACTTCATCTTTCATGTAATGAACATTTCCGTGGCGATCTTTAATAGAAAGAACGGATTTAATTTTGGTTTTTCTTCCACCGTTTGGAAAAATACTATACATCTTCACCATATTAAGGAGATTCACTCCAAATGATCCTAGTGAGATACTTAAATCCGGTGGTAAGTCGGCTTTTATTCCTAAGCGTTCAACAAAGTTAATTATTTTATCGACTCCCACATCTTGAGTCAGTTTAATCGTAGGAATATTTCTACTGGTTTCAAGCGCGCGCCTAAAAGTCATTGTGCCCTTAAACTGCCCATCATAATTTCTAGGTTTCCAACTAAGTCCATTGTCTACACTCCCTAGCGCTGCTGGAGAATCCAGAAGAATCGATGCTGGCGTGTAATAATTTTCAAGCCCTACAGCATAGATAAGCGGTTTAAATGCTGAACCAGGCTGACGGTTAGACTGAACTGCTCGATTAAACTGCGACTTAGAGAAATCACTTCCTCCTACAAGAGAGATGATTTCTCCAGTTTGAGGAGAAATGGAAACGAGGGCTCCCTGAACCTCAGGTTCTTGATCGAGCGCAGCTAAATAGTACTTTTGTTCGTCTATAGCTTCCATTAATTTTTTATTCGAATTATAGGCTTTAACAAAATTATTATATAAGTAGCGAGTTACTTTTTCTGGCTTATCTCTCAATAGCTTTACGAGAATGACGTCTCCTACTTTTAAGATCGACTCAGGATTGTTTTCATAACTCCAATAATGTCTTTCCTCTTCTATTTTTCTTTCGTGCGCCCATTTAAAATGCTCATGGGGAATCATAATTTTCAAACCGGCATAAGAGGCATAGATCATTCTTTGCGAATTACTAACTTTCGTTACAACTGCTTGAACAGGCTTATTAAACTCAGCAAACTGAAGAAAATCTTTCTCTTCAAGTATTTGACCAGGCTCGAGAAAAACTTTACCTCGAACTTCAGATTCGTTTAGATACTTTTCTTCGGCTTCAAAAATTTTGCCCATTTTCGACAGTATACATCTAAGTTCTATTTTTTCTTCATCAGTATGTATATAAGTCTTTATTATTTCTATAAGTTCTTCAATCAACTCAATATCTCTCACTTCCTCTGTAGATACGTAAAATAACAAAGTGTCCATGAGAAATCGAAAAGAATCGTC
>CATLVA010000012.1 GCA_950060715.1 uncultured Oligoflexia bacterium
ATTTTGAACGGGATCATCTAATTCTATCTCTTTAGCTACAGTAACTCCATCTTTTGTAATTGTTGGAGCACCAAATTTTTTATCAATAACTACATTTCTACCCTTAGGTCCAAGTGTAATCTTTACTGCGCTGGCAAGTGTATTGACACCTGACAACATTAATTCTCTGGCTTCTGAGCCAAACTTTACGTCTTTTACTGACATGCTTTATCTCCTTTATTCTTCAATAACTGCAACAATTTCATCTTCGCTCATCACTAAAAGCGTCTCTTCGTCAACAGTGATTTCTGCGCCTGAATATTGACCAAACATAACTTTGTCGCCAACTTTTACATCCAAGGGGATTAAATCGCCTTGGGCGCTCATTTTGCCTTTTCCAGCTGCTACGACTTCACCTTTGGAAGGCTTTTCAGCTGACGAATCAGGAATAATTAAGCCACTAGCTGTTGTTTTCTTTTCTTCTACTCTACGAACGATAACACGATCGTGTAAGGGACGGATTTCCATGTTTTCTCCTGGTGTTAGATAAAAAAATGTCGTTGAAGGTTTAACCTTCTAGACGTTCTTTAAACCAAAAATAATTATCACTTGGTTTCTCATTATACTTTAAATCAATCCCATCAACATATAGTGTCTTTTTAAAAATTTCATATGGTTCATCAGATTGATAATCTGTTGCATATGGTGCTAATCCCATTACTTTGTATTCATGTTCATTAGGTTTCATACCTAACAATAATGTCATACTTCGATAAATCCGTGCTAATGTGTTATTTGCAGATTTGTGATGTAATTCTAAATTATTTTCGTTACCTACCCAGATAGAACAATTACATCCATCACCCCAAGCATCTGCTGTAAGAATAAGAACATTTTTTCTTGTTCTGTATGTCCTGGTTTTACGCACACTGAATTTCATAAAGAGATGAAAGAGTTTAAAAGTTCTATTCCTTCATTTATGTGGATGGACTCAAGAACTGTGGTTGAGCAAGCATATGAAGCCTCAATGTCAGGCAAAGAAATAATTATAAATGGTTGTATGTTTTTTCCTCTAAATGTATTATTAACAGCAATAAATTCAAGATAACAAGAATTTTGTTGGTCTGTTATTCTAGGTAATTTAACTGTTCCACAACTAGAATTATTTAATTCGCCTATTGTATAAATTCCACCAGAATGAAATGTATTTAAATTTTCTTGTATTATATTTGACGGAGCTTTTTCAATGAAATTTTTATTATTTTTAACTTTAATACCAAGTATGGTGTATGCAGCAGAGAGGATCAATATTCCAACGAACGAAGTATATACTCCAAAGGGGTTTGACGCGAATGATAATGCTGAGGTAATTGTCACAGGAGTACTTCCTAATCTTTGCTATCAAAATCCAAAGTATGACTTGGATATTCAAGGAAAAGACATCTTTATCGATGTATCTGCAACCTATGTTGATACATTTGTATGTGCAGAGGTAGCGGTACCGTACCTTAAAGTTGTTGACCTAGGCGTACTACCTGCTGGAGATTATAACGTATTTGTAAACAAGAACGATGCAACCCCTCTTCAGGAAAGTATAAAGATTGTACCAAAGAATCGAGGGCGAATAGATCAGTTTCGCTACCCTGTTGTAGCTGACGTCAAATATAATAAGGCTGCCAATAAAATTGCCATTTCAGGGTACAAACCTAGTGATTGTTTCCAATTCGACGGCGTTGAAATTTATACCGATAACGATAAGATCGTTACAATTTTACCAAAAATGAGACAAATTAGAGATTTTTGTCCTCGAAAGATGACACCAGTAAGTGAAGAAGTTACCCTTCCTGAGCTTAAACCAAATTCTAAACATTTAATTCATGTTAGAAGTTTAAATCAAGAATCTAAAAACTTAGAAGTCGTCTTATAATTAGCTAAAAACAAATCCAGCTAGGGCAATATAAATTAGAGTCAGTGGCATCCCCACAAGGAAGAAGTCTTTAAATTTGTATTGCCCTATATTATAAACCATCATATTTGTTTGATATCCGATAGGAGTAAAAATACTAATGGATGCGCCAAACATTACCGCCAACAAAAGCTCCCTTGAATCCACGCCCAAGTAATTTGCACTATAAACACCGATTGGTGTTAGTAATGCAACTGAGGCATTATTAGACATAAAGGCTGTTAAAAAACTACTAAGCGCAAAGAAAGCTCCTGCAATAACAGCCTTAGATTGTCCGTGCAAACCTTGATTCAGTTGATTGGCAATATAGTCCGCCCCTCCAGACTCAACCATGGCCTCTCCGAGAGCTAACAGTCCTGCTAAAAGAAATATCACCTGCCAATTGATCGCTTTGTACATTTCAGAAATCTTCAGGGCGTTAAATAGGAGTAAAACAATTATTCCCATAAAGGAGGCTAGCAATATCGGAAAAATATTAAACGCGGCTGACAGTACCACAAAAATCAAAGTTGCTAAGACGAGAGGGATTTTATCTCTTCGCTGAGCGCTTTTATTAGGCGATTGAAAAATGACAAAGTTATGAGTTGAGCGAAGTGCGGATTTCTTAGATTTATCTATAAATAATAGGATTGAATCCCCCGAGCGCAAACGAATATTATTAAATCTTGCCCTAACTAGACCTTTTCTTTGTCTTATCGCTACCACTTTGGCATTAAACTCTTCGAATAGCTCAATATTAGAAAGCTTAGCTCCATCTAGATTACTATGGGGTGAGATAATTGCTTCTATAAGATCTTCACTTTTTGTCTTTTGATCGACATGAGAGTCACCGTAGTGAATAATTTCAAATTTTTCAGACTTTTGAATATCCTGCAAAGTTTCCACATCACTTCGGACCTTAAGCTCGTCTCCAACACTAATGACAGAGCGACTAGAACCGGTAATTTTCGCTAAGACTTCAAAATTCAAATCCTCAGTGGCAGCGAGATCATAGATATACTTCCCTATTAATGGCGCACCTTCTAGCACTTTGACTTTAAATAAATAACTTTCTATCTCGTATTGTTCTTCTAGACTTTCATCACTTTTTCGTTGGGGTATAAATCTTTGAATTAAAAACAAGTACGCAAGTCCCACAATAAAAAAGATGAATCCTTCTTTAAAAAAGTCGAACATCGAAAATGCTTTCAATCCATTTTTGGCAATAATATCGTTTGCTAGCAGATTGGTAGAGGTTCCAATCAAAGTACAAACGCCGCCAAACATTGACGCAAAAGAGATTGGCATAAGAATTTTACTGGCGCTCCACCTCTTCTCACGGCATATTTCAATTACGACAGGAATAGAGAGTGCTACGATAGCCGTGTTATTGATAAACATTGAAAGAACTCCACTGCAGACCATAAGAGCAGCGCTGCAACGAAAGAATGAGTCTTTAGAAAACTGTAAAACAATCTCTTTTAATTTGTCTAGCATACCTGACTTTGCAACTGCTTCACTCAGGACAAACATCGCTAGAACAGTAAGAGTAGCGCTATTAGAAAACCCTGCAAAAGCTGTCTCAACATCGATGACTTGAAAACCAGCAAGGCAAGTTAGAATGACAAGACCAACGATATCAGATCTAAGTTTCTCACTTATAAAAAGCACGATAGCGATAATTGCCAGGGTAAAGACAATTATCATATCCGTTGTCATGTAGGTAATTCCTTGATGTAGAGGTCTCTTTGGGGATAAGGAACCTCAATATCAGTTTCTTTAAACTTTTTAGCTATTGCATAATTGAGGTCACTTTTAAGTACTCCAGGCTTACTTATATAACTTTGAGTCCAAACTCTCAGCTCAAAATTAAGGGAGCTATCTCCAAATTCTTTAAATAGAACATCTGGTTTAGGATTTTGGAGAACGTTAGGATCAGCCTTGGCCACAGCTAATAGCGCTTCCTTCACTTTTTCTGGGTCTTCCCCATAGGCGACAGAAACAGGGATTCTATTCCTGACAGTCCTCCCCTCATGGGACCAATTAATAACTCTTTTAGTAACAAAATCACCATTAGGAATAATATGAGTGATGTTATCATTAGTTTTTACTTTAGTGGCCCTAGCATTTATCTCTACGACATTACCTTCAACACCTTCCACGACAACTCTATCGCCAACACTAATTGGTCTTTCAAAAAGAATCAAAATACCACTGACAAAATTATTGATTATATGCTGTAGACCAAAACCAATACCAACCCCTAAAGCTCCAAGAATAACGGTTAAGGTTTTGAAATCGAAACCAGCATTTACGAGGATGACATAAAATCCAATAATATGAATCAAATGCCTCGTGATAGTGGCTATTACATACCTATTCCCAGCACTCATTCGACTACGAGTAAATAATCTCCTATAAATAAGATTGTGTAGTTTCTTACTGAGTACGAGTAGTAAGATCGTTGATATAACCAGAAATAGAATTCTATAGGTCGTAAAAACAACCTCGTTATAAACAAATAATTTCTGATTTAATACTGCGTCTAACTGTGAAAAATTGCCTAATATATCCTCCATGATAGTAGTATAGAACAGCATCGGATGGAATTCTTGAGCGAAAGGATATAAGAATGTCTAGATATTTACACAAGTCTTAGCGAGTTTTAATATTGTTAGTTAACTTACTAAGCATGATCTGATCATTAAAATCATCTGAGCGAAATTGATCATGAAAGATCTCATTAGTTTCTTGATTTATGTCCTTAAAATAATTACCCGTCGAAGCTAAATTTTTACCTATTCTAACGACTTCTATATTTCTAAGTTTAATCTTTCCACTTACCTTTTGATCAACAATATTTTTTCCATATAAAGTGAGCCCGATCTCACTACTTCCTTCTTTCACATCTTTAAACACTTTACTAATTTTAGAAAAAGCTTTCCCATTTTCATCAACAACGACACCGCTCACTAAGTAGTTTCCTTTCTTCTCAAAGTCGAATCTATTTGTAAAAACGAGGTCTCCAACAGAATCGATCTCAGTGGAAACTGAATTCACCCATGCAACGAAATGCTCTTGAATTCGAAACCCTAAAGTTTGCCTAATTTCACTATTACCATTTCTCACATAAATCTCGATTAAGTGGTTTCCCTCAGCGATATGATTTAGTCTTGTTCTAAATTCAAAAGAACTTGTAGTCTCCCGCTTAAAAAAAGTTTTTTCTTTATTGAGTATTATAAACGGTCTATCTACTTTCATATCCTTCGAGAGGACGACTTTCACGATTAACTCATCTGAGGCACTAAATTGAGTTCCATTTAGTGATATCTTTGCACTGAGCTTATGGTTAGATGAAGTGACCTCTTTGTTCTGCTCACCGTATTTTTCCTCAATATAGTCTTCTTTGATTGGAACAGAGGTATGAGGGTATTTTGCCATTTTTTGATATACGTCTCTTTTATGCTCTTGAACTTTAAGGAAAGAGGCTTTCTGTGCTTTTCTTGTGGATGCTGGTACCCTAGATAGAGTGCGATCAGGTTTAGCTTTAAAAGTTGAGCTTGAATTAGATAGTGGCCCACTCAAAATAAGTAAGCCAATCCAAACTATACTTTTCATTTTTTTTCCTTCATTAAAAGGAATTCTTTATTATTTAGAAACTCAAAATGATGAAATTCTCTCGTATGATGAAAATCAAAAATAAAATTACTGTCGACTTTCACACATTCAATATCATCTTTAAGAATTGCATTATAAGAAGAACAGGCTTTTGTTGAAGTTAACGGCAATGTATTGTCATTTTGGTTTCTTTTTCCCAGAGCAAAATCTAAAAATGAAACACCAGACTTTCCAATTAATGTGCTGGAAGTGCCATATGTTCCGGTACTATCGCTAGAAGTGATTAAGTGGGTCACCACTCCAGGTGTTTGAACATGAAAAATGGCATTATCGACCTTTGAAGTTGAAAGTGATTTAACACATGTCTTTCCAAAAATTGAAGCTAGTGATTCGGTAAATAGACTTGAACAAACAAAATCCATAATGGCCGTACCTTGAAAAGCTCCGGTATATGCATAGACTTCATGAACTTTTTTATAGACTTGAACAAATTCATGGTCAGGAAATGCCGTTTGAAATTGGTAGCCTTTTCCCAAAATATAGTGAACGACTCCAACCCCATAACTATGGGGTCTTAGCACTACTCGACTTTCCAGATCACAAGTTTCTATTTGATCTAAAATCTTGCGAGCAACTTCCGGCCCTGCATCAGGTATTTCTTGCTGAGAGTTCCAATGAACCTGCCTTGGTAGGTCTCCAAAATAGCCCTCAGACTGTGAGGTAAACCCATGTATAAATACATCGCAGTCGGCACCAAAAACGAAGGCACTGGCCAGAATGATATAGGTAATTCCAATAAACTTGAGCAT
Source organism: uncultured Oligoflexia bacterium (assembly GCA_950060715.1). The sequence continues at coordinate 6,352 of CATLVA010000012.1, forward strand.
ATTAGTTTATCGGAAGTCCGACTATCCAACTTTAGTAATTCCGTATAGACAAGTTTACGGCTCACCGCTATAAAGTAATTTATGGCGATCTACAAAAGAATTTACCTTGAGATTACAAATATTTGTAACCTCAATTGCTCCTTTTGCCCTATTACGGAAAGAGACAAGCAGTTTATGGCGCTTGATCAATTCGAACATGCAATTTCTCAGGTGGCACCATTGGCTGAGCAGGTTTGCCTTCATTTGATGGGGGAACCTCTGGCCCATCCTAACCTTGAGGGCATTCTGAATATCTGCCAAAAATATAATTGCCCAGTTCAACTGACGACCAACGGACTTTTACTTACAAGGCATACTGATCTTATTTTAAACACTAAATGTATTCGCCAAGTAAATATCTCGGCTCAAAGTTATATGGATAACTTCCCAAATAAAGACTTCACGACCTATTTGGAAAAAATTTACTTATTCATTGATACCGCCTTTAATGAACGTGAAGATATGTATCTAAATATTAGGCTTTGGAATATAGAAGAAACACATAGTGACCAAAATGAGCCTATTTTTCAATTTCTTGAAGAAAAGTTGGATGTCGAAATAAACAGGAAACTTGAACTAGGAAAAATTAAATCTAAAAAACTTAAACATAAACTTTATCTTCATTTTGACTCGCGTTTCGATTGGCCGAGACTAGAACTTCCATTTCAGTCTAAAACTGGCAGGTGCAACGGATTGATTGATCACCTGGCCATTCATGCCGATGGTACAGTGGTACCATGCTGCCTTGATGATCAAAAAATTATTAACCTAGGAAATATTAACAGCTCCCACCTAGAAGATATTATTAACTCACCGAGGGCCACCGCCATTGCAAATGGTTTTAGAAATAACCAACTAGTTGAAGATCTCTGTCAACGCTGCAGCTATATTAACAGGTTCAAAAAATGAACCTAGAGTTGAGGTTTAAAGAATTAAGTGATTTTCTCCAAGGCTGGTCAAACTTTATTGATCTAGAGCCTATAAGAAAATATCCCAATCATATAGTTCCGCAAATAGAAGATTGGATTCGTGAAATTAAAGAAGCTTCAGAATATGAACTGATAGAATTAGAAAACTCATTTTTATTTCAAACGGAAAATCAGGATTTCCAAGAATTTCTCGCAAAAATAAAATCTTTGATACATTTCAACTCTCCGATAAAAAAACCTTCACCTCTAGAATTCACGACTAAAATGAAAGAGAAAAAGCGACACGAAATTGAAATCATCGCGTCTATGTTAGATGGAATTGATAAAGTTAATTTTATTGATATTGGTGGTGGTGCAGGCTATTTGACGGAAAATCTAGTCAATAATCGCGAGCGATTTAGTTTTTCAATTGATATGAATAAGAAGCTTCAAGAATCGGGTGCAAAACGAATAAATCAAAATAGTGAGCAAAATTTTAAAAAGGTCCAATTTCTCTTGAATAATTTTGGAGAAGATCCCTACCCTTTGATAACTGGTAGATTTCATGACAATTACGTTATCGGGCTTCATAGCTGTGGAGACCTTTCTCCACATTTACTCCGATACACGGTAAATCAAAAAATCAAATCAGTTTTAAGCCTCGGTTGTTGCTACCATAAACTGACTGACCAGTATAACCTATCCTCTTTGGCACAAATGTCTGGATTATTATTAACAAAAAACAGCTTAAACTTGGCCACTAGAGGATACTCCTATCAGACAATAGCAGGACTCAAAAGAAAAATAAAAATTAGAAAATACCGTTATGGTCTACATTTGTATTTATTTTCTCTAGGTCACCATAATTTCATTCCTACAGGAAGAACAAACTTATCTGATTACGATAAAACATTCTCGGAATATGCATCCATCTACGCAGGAGAACTCATTAAATCTTCAACTGACGCTGAAGCCTTTTATAAGAAAGATGAGTCTCAAATGGAAATTAAAGATATCATAGCGATTGATTTAATCAGAGGCTTGTTTGGTAGAGTGATCGAAGCATACCTCACAGTAGATCGCGCTCTCTATTTAAAAGAAAATGGTTACCAGGTACAAATCACGGAACTTTTTGATCGCAGGTTAAGTCCAAGGAGCTTAGCAATTCAAGCTCACCTACCTTGATATGTCTCTCTAAAGCAATCAATCCAAGCTTTTGCATTTCGCGATAAGAAATGATTCTTTTTGGTCACAAGCTTTAGTGAGAAATTAAATGTTCCTTTCGGATACAACCTCACCAACTCTTTTCGTTTCAACTCTTCCTTAACCATAATTTCAGGTAGAACAGATACTCCCAACCCATTCAGGACCATGTTTTTATGTGAGGTTAAACTATTTGATGAAATTTTAATTTTAACTTTCTTAAAATCTTTATTCATTCTCTTTATGGTTGGAAAATCCTTCGTTGAAACATCGTCAATTTCCCGGGACCCTATAAATGATCTTATAACCTCTAAATTGCCTTTTTCAGAGGCTTTTATAACTAAATCAAAAGGAATCTGTGCAATTACTTCTACTTCAATTTTTGCTGAAGTCTTTGGAGTATGAAAAAACAATCCAAACTCAAATTCTCCCTCTTCAATTTTTGCTGTTAGGTCCGAGGCAAAGCCAGAAAAACAAGTGGGAACCACTTCTGGGTGTTGACCTAAGAATTTACTGTAGACGACTGGCACGTAATATGAAGAAACAGGCTCACTAGCACAAAACCTCATAGGTCCTCGACAATCATACTTACCTTGAGCTGCAATCAATTCAATTTCATCTACTTTTTTAAATATCTCATCACACTTAGCAAATATCTCGGAGCCAATATCAGTTAAGCTTACGGAGCGTTTCTCACGGTTAAACAGCTTTACCCCGAGGTCTTCTTCTAGAGTTGATACGGTTTTACTGATAGCAGGTTGTTGCACAAATAATTTTTTTGAAGCTTTGGTAAATCCACCATACTTGGCCACAAAATAAAAATGTTTTAAATGAGATATCTCCACAAATTATTCCCTTTTGGAATAGTTTTAATAAGGATTATATATTTTTATTATAACATAAATTCAACTATAAAGGCTCTCAATTACCAAAAAGGAGCGGATAATGAAAAAATTACTACTATCTCTAAGCCTTATAAGCTTACAAACCATGGCATCGGGCCCTGATTGTTACCCAGGACAAGAAGTTAATTATAGAGAGCTAGATATAGAATTCGAAGGAGTTGTCTTCTACTGTCATACTATTAGAAAACTGGATGATAATTGTAATCCTACTGAAATACTAAGCTATCATTGTGAACCTTTAGAGGAGGAACGATGAATCTGTTTATGGTACATTGCGGATATTATGTTGATGAACTCTATGAATCCCATACAAATATATTTGTAGCAGCTGAAGATAAAATTGCTGCCAAACAAAAAGTAAAGAGCCTAGAAAAGTTCCAAAGTTTGAGAATGCACGTGGATTCAATACTTGAGATAAAGCAAGTTGATGAATACCAAGTACAGCTTTTAAATTAGGCAGCAGTACCGAGAGGACCGGGACCAATATCATCTTCACTTTCTGATTTTAGAATCTTTAGTGGTGAGCTGGTTTCGGTCTCCACCTCTCCGTAGACGAGAACAGATAACTCATAAACGATCTCGCTTAATTCTTCTGATTTGCTTTTAAAATTCTCGGCCATAGTTGAAGTCTCTTGGGCAATATTTGAGTTTTCGTGTGTTAGCTGATCAAGCTCCTGCATGGCCTTTGAGACCTCCTGAACACCAAGTGATTGTTCTTGAGATGCTGTGCTGATTTCGCCAATCAGATTATCAACCTCATCAATATCACGTAATATTTGTTGTAGAGCTTCAAGGCTCTCTTTTGCCCTAATATTACCTTGTTGGATTTTTTCCTTACTGGAACTTTCTAGAATTTCCATTTTCGCTTTCGTGTTGTTAACAATTTGAGTGACCTGACTAATGGAGCGATCAAGCATCTCCCTAATTTCTAAAGCTGCCGTCCCAGACATTGCCGCGAGACTTCCCACTTCTTCTGCCACAACCGCAAAACCTTTACCGTGTTCTCCCGCCCTTGCGGCCTCCACAGAAGCATTAAATGATAAAAGCTTTGTCTGAAAAACAATATCGTTTATCACTTTAGTTTTTTCAGATATTTCTGAAATAACTTCTAAAATTTCAGAAATATTTTTATTATTTACGTTCATCTCCTCTACTAACTCATCGCTATTCGCAGCAATATTTTCGATAGACTCCATCATAATATTCATTGTTTCTAGTCCCTGACTGGCAGTTCTCTTAGACTTTTCAGACGTTTTTGCAGAGTCTTGAGTGGATCTTGTATTTTTATTTATCATAGAGCTAATTTCATCCACAGATGAAACTGTCTCCTGCAAAGACGATGCTGCCTTTATCGAAGAATCTGTTAACATTGAACTCTTATTGCGAAGTTCATTACTGTAGCTACCGATCTCCTCCGAGCTACCAGCAAGAAATGAAGTGTATTTTTGTATATGTAGAGATAAGCGATGGCTGAAATACCAGCCTTGTATAAAGACAATTAGAAAAGCGAATGCAAGTGAAATGAATAAGTAATTTGAATTTTTCTGCTGCCTATGTTGAGCATCATTTAACTTGTTAAAATTTGACTCACTTGTCTTCTCAAAAAATTCCTCAGCAACACTCATCCACTCCTTCGCTTTGACGGGACAGATATCTCTAATCATATCCGCTCCCTTTTTCAAGGATTCTTCAGTTGGTCTTTCGTACTGTTTCATTAAATCTTTAGCAAAAAGGTAGAATGCTTCCCAGCCTTTATTCATTTTCAGAACATAGGCTCTTTCTTCATCAGTAAAAGATAGTCTTTCAAATTTAGCTTTTTCTTCCTCAAACTTTGCAACAGCTTTCAAGGTCTCTTTTTTGTAATAATTAATGTCTTTTAAAGTGTTACCCTGTACCGCGAGACTTCTCGCATTGATTCGAACTGATCTAAATTGCGCTATTAATCGAGAAGATATTTGAGCCTTAGGTAGCTCTTCTTGCGACACATCTTTAAATGTATCTTTCAAAGTGAAAATTCCTGTTAAGGCGAGAAGCGCCAAAAGCATTCCTGACAAAAAGGTTTGTAAAATGAGCTTCTTTTTTAGACTGTATTTTTTCATACTCTACCAACTTTCTAGGTTTCTTAATTTTTATTTTCGTTCACTTTTCTAAAGCTCTTTATGATTAAGATCACAAAAGGTCTTAAAATTAACTTAAAATTTTAAATTTCACTTAAAAATTCTCGGTCTAATCTGCTAAAAATTCATCAGACATTTGTCCTATTAATTGAATTAAAATGAGAAACAGAGGGATTATGGTTTTTTCTTCACAATTGAGATCCCTTTAAATCTCAAACTTGTGATGGAGTATTCCCACCCTTGAAGCTTGGATTTCAAGTTATAGATATGGGAATTGAGCACCTTCTTATCCACATAAGTTTGAGCTCCCCAAACAAATGCTTGTATATCTTCTCGTTTATTGATTTTGTCTGCATGACTACACAGGAAATATAGAATCTTATACTCAATTAATGTTAGTGCTATTTCTTCTGAAGATAAACACACACTAATTGTACTTGGATTAATGCTTAAAGATCCAATTGAA
>CATLVA010000013.1 GCA_950060715.1 uncultured Oligoflexia bacterium
TCTTTAGCTGAAGTTTGGTCAACTGATGGTGGAACTGATTCATTCTTTGTTTCAATTGCCGATACTCCAAATCCTGTGGAAGTGGAAAGTACTCAACCTAATGGTTATACCAGATGGCTATTTGGGGACACAAATGAGCAGTATCAAGCGAAGACTGTTGAAAACAATGGTGCCAAGAAGGTTTGGACATTAAACCCTGGAAGATACTATCTAATTTTTAAAGAGCGTGAAAACTTCTCAAGACTAAGAAATATTGTTGTTAGAAAAGAAGGTGCAGATGCTCCAATTTCTGTAAACGCATATAAGACGATGAGATTTGATCTTTCTACTGCTCTTAATAAGTCAGGAGCGGAATTAACTTTTAGACTAGAAAACTTTGATGATAAGTCTTATAAGATTTCAGATGTTCGTATTAAAAATGCGCAATATGCTTATGTGAAAGGATTAAAGATCTTAATAAACGATAAGTTCTTCCCTGGAAATGCAACTTATACATTGGTGGATGAAAGAGTAACTTCTGATGATCATCAGTTAAGTTCCTCTGCTCTTGTAATGTTAAAAGTTAATGGCTCTGGTGATGTACCTAAGATTGACCCAGCTAAGATGGATCAATATCAGGCAGCGCTCGAAGATGATAATATCACTGACTATTCTAGCTACTACCTATATAGTAATGGTCAGGTGGTTTATAAAGATGCTGATAAACTTTCTTTGGAATTTGAAACACTTGTCATGACTGACGAAAAATAAAAAATTTGGGGGGCTTATTTAAGCTCCCCAATATCTTCTTCTACAACTCTTAAAATCTCAAAGTTTGAAATCAATTTTAAAATATTTTCAATATCTGTTTTGAAAACTCGATCGTTATCAATCGGTGGTACATGGTTTCGGATAACATTATAAACTTTCTCCAAAGTAGTCGTAGACTTCAGAGGTCGCAACAGATAAATCCCTTGAGTATTACATAGAAATTCTATCGCAAGACAGGTCTTCACGTTTCTAATTACTTCATGTAGTTTTCGTCCACTCGTAACCCCCATAGATACATGGTCTTCCTTGTCTGTTGAAGTTGGGATTGAGTCAACAACAGCCGGATGAGATAGGTATTTATTCTCTGAAGCAAGTGCGGCCATCGTAACGTGCGCAATCATTAGACCAGAGTTTAACCCTGATTCTTTCACTAAAAATGCCGGTAGATCCGAGAAGGTTGGGTTAATCATCTTTTCAACTCTTCTCTCACTAATATTTGCGATTTCAGATAGGCCCATAGTTAAATAGTCCATACAAAAGGCAACAGCTTCTCCGTGAAAGTTACCTCCAGATACGACTTTATCTTTATCGACAAAAATAAGTGGGTTATCAGTTACTGAATTTATCTCTACTGTGAGAACTTCTTCAGCGTGTTTGATCGTTTGTCTAATTGCACCGTGAACTTGAGGGACACAGCGAAGTGAGTATGGGTCTTGAACTTTTCCACAATCCACATGTGAGCTTGCAATCTCACTTTCCTCACTCAAAAGAAGTGTGAGGTTGTTCGCTACATCAACTTGCCCAGGTTGAGGCTTTAATAGCGAAATATCTGGATCGTAGGCACGTTTAGTTCCTCGAACAGCTTCTAACGTCATTGCAGTTGCAATATCGGCCATTTTAATAAGTCGTTTTGCTTCATAAAGGGCCAGGGAACCGAGTGCTGCCATAACGGCCGTACCGTTAATTAGGGCAAGTCCGTCCTTCGCTTTCAACTTAACAGGCTCTTTTCCAATTTCACTAATTGCAAAAGATGCAGGCACATTTTTACCTTGGTATTCAACTTCACCTTCTCCAATTAAGCAAAGGGCAATATGAGATAGAGGAGCCAAGTCTCCAGAAGCACCAACTGAACCTTTCTCTGGAACAATTGGAGTTATATGATTATTTATAAAATCTAGAAGTAGCTCAATACATTCAATTGATACACCTGAAAAACCAGAGGCCAGACAGTTTGCTCTAAGAAGCATGATTGCTCTAGTTGTTAGTTTGGGAAAAGGGGCTCCAACACCAGTACAATGAGATCTTATAAGATTGTATTGTAGAGTTGAAAGATCAGAACTCTCAATAAACTTGTTTGAAAGAGCTCCAAATCCAGTATTAATTCCATAAACTGGTTCACCTTTTTTAACGATATTATCTACATACTCTCTTGAACGTAGAATTTTCTTTCTAGAATCTTCAGAGATCGTGACTTCGACTTCACCCTGTTTTCCATCTGAAATTTCATAAATTTGTTCAATATCTAAATTTTTTCCGTCTATTACAAATTTTTTCACATTAACCTCTTAATTTATCAATTTGCCCAAGGTAGTTTTTACTAGCTTCGCCAAATACAAATGAACCGGCAACTAGATTAGTAGCGCCAGCTGCGACTAAGTCTTTAGCATTTTTATCAGTGACACCGCCATCAATTTGAATTTCAAAATTCAAACCATTTTCTTTTTTTAATTTATTCAGTATTTCAATCTTTGAGACAACACCTTCAATAAAGGATTGACCGCCAAAGCCCGGATTAACAGACATAATTAAAACTAAGTCTATGTTTTTTAAAATATATTCAGGAATCACTTCAACTGGGGTTGAAGGATTAAGTGATATTCCCACACTTGGATAATATTTTTTTAACTTTTGGATGAGGGAGTCGTGATGAACGACAGCTTCCCAATGAAAGGTGAAATTATGTAAACCAGTATCCTTAAAAGATTCAATAAAATCTTCAGGATTGGTAACCATAAAATGTGCATCGAGCTTGTGCTCAGTTATGTTTTTTAGATTTTTAACGACAGTTGCGCCAAAAGTAAGGTTGGGAACAAAATGTCCATCCATAACATCAAGGTGAACCCAAAGTTCTTTTGCTCCATCCAGCCTCTTGATCTCTTCACCTAAACTTAGGAAGTCCGCGGATAATATACTTGGTGCAATTGTTGTCATAGAAATCTACTCCAATGAAATGTCTGACTTGAGTCCGTTTATTAGTTCTCTATCGCTAGAGCGCTTTTTCCCTTCTAGCTGAATACCTTCAAGGCGAATAGTGGCATCCTTGCAGCCTACTAGTAATTCACCTTTGCTAATATCAACTTTTCCGGGAGCCAATTTAAATGAGCTTTTTTGAATATTAAAAACTTTTAATCTCTTCCCGTTTAATTTGCAATAGGTTCCTGGCCAAGGGTAAAGAGCTCGCACTTGGTTGTGAATTTCAGAAAACGATTTTTCGGCAAACTTCAGCTCACCGTCTTCTCGCTTTAGAGTCGGTGCAAAGCTTACATGGCTCTCGTCTTGTTGTGTGTATTCCAGATTACCTTCACTTAATTTCCACAATAAATCACTCAAACTTAGAGCGGCTTGAAATTTTAGTCGCGTGTAAAGAAGTCCACCTGTCTCTTCATCGTGGATCGCTACTGGATCGTTGTGAACTAAGTCTCCAGCATCCATTTTTTTCACCATCTTTTGAATGGAAACGCCAGTAGATGTATCTCCATTTAAAACGGCATATTGAATCGGAGCAGCTCCGCGGTATTTTGGTAAAAGAGAAGTGTGAATATTAAAAGGCCCAATGCTAGGGATAGACAGAACCTTGTCGTTTAAAAACTGAGCAAAAGCTAAAACAATAAAAACATCGATATCTTTTAGCTCTGCTAAAAATTCTTCCTCTTTGTTTATATTTTCAGTTTGAAAAAAAGGAATCTTATTGGCTTTTGCGTATTCGATAACCTCTGGAGATTTAACTTGATAGCCTCTACCAGCCTTTCTGTCAGGCATAGAAACAATCCACTTTAAATTTACCGCTGGATGGTTAGCTAGTAGATCTAAACTTGGAACTGAAAAATCCGGTGTCCCAAAAAAAACAATATTAAGTTTTTTCATAGATTATGTTCAGCTTCTTTTTTAGCCTTGATAAGTTTCTTCTTAAAAAACGATTTCTTAAGTTTAGACATTCTGTCTATCATCACTACTCCATCAAGGTGATCGTTTTCATGTTGGATACAAATGCTCAATAGATCGTCTGCTTCCATTGAGTGCTTTTCACCCTTGGTGTCTTGGTATTCCACCACGATGCTTTCGAATCTTTTGATGTCTTCGTAAATTCCAGGAAGAGATAAGCAGCCTTCTTGGTAAATGGTTTCACCTTGTTTTTCTTTAAAGGTTGGGTTGATAAAAATCATAGGCTTAAAATTACTGAGGCTAAAATCCCCTGAACCTTCTTGAGTTTCTTCGCGCTCGTAATCTACATCAATGACAAAGATTCTTTTACTAACACCAATTTGAGGTGCTGCTAATCCAATTCCAGGAGCTTTATACATAGTGAAAAGCATATTAATACAAAGCTCTTCAAGCTCTTCGTTAAACTCGGTTACTTCGTCGGCAACACGTGTCAAAACGGGATCAGGGTAAGTATGAATAGGAAGTAATTCTCCCTTTAACTCGTAGTTCTCAAGTAATTGTTCGCTCATAAAAGCTGTATAACATACCTTTTTCAGGTTTTGTATTATAACTGTCGATTTTTATAGAAGGCGAGTAGTATAACTAGTGAAAATAACGTGGGTATTGCCATGGTTGCCACTAAAACTGGAAGCCTCTCGCTATTACCCATTGAAATTGTAGAAGAGTGTATTCCCCAGAAGAAAATGGTAAAAAGGAGGGTTAGGAGCACATTCTTTCCAAATCCCGCGGCCCTTCGGTTGGGGTTGAAGATACTCGAAACTGGAAACAGTGAAAAAATAATGCAGATTAGCACTAGAGACAGTTTTTCCATATACATGATTTCATATTCAGTTGAATTAATGTCAGTCGATTTAAGCCGAGTAATAAAATTACCTAATTCAAACAAATTTAGGGTGGTGATATCAGACTCGAACTGACCAAAGTCTTCAGGTTCCTCGTCAAGATTAATAAGAAAATCATCTGTCAGGCTTGTGTCAGGAAACTCGGATGCTTCAAGTTTGTCTAGTCTTAGAATATTATTTAGGCGCCACTTTTTTTCACCTAAAAAAGTCGCTGATTCAGCTGAATAAATTTTTTCCAGCACTTCGTCTTTAACAAAATAAACTGTCACATCTTTTAGCTTTTTATTTTTACGATCAAAAGCTTTGAATGAAGTGAAGTAATTATCAGTCTTGTACCAAATTAGACCTGAATTTCCGATCTTACTTCTGGCAAGATATTTACTTTCATTCTTTCTGCTTTTTTCAAACTCCGCTCTTTTAATTTTGTTTGCAGCAGGCACTAAGAAGCCTAGGTTAATAAATTGTAGAAAACCAACTGTTAATGAGCAAATTAGTATTAGACGATAAATTAATTGGGCTGAGTAACCCCCTGCAAGAATCGCCATTAGCTCACTTTGACCCTTGAGTCTGTTTATTGCAAACAATGAAGCGAGTAGCGCACTAATTGGCAGCATTTTTCCAGTTAGATCTGGAAGCTTTAAAAAATATTCTATGAAAATTCTTTTGACTTCATAGCCACGTAAAAAACCATTTACGATATCACCGATACTGACTAATAGAAATAGAACTATGATGGCACCAAATAGCGATTTTAACCACTCTTTGGCAATTATCCTTGCGAGTAAACTCATCTTTTAAATATACAGTATTTTAAAATTGTTGCAAAAGCTTTGAGTGGGGCAGAAATAATTGGTTGAGCAAAGCGATCAATCTTTGGGTTTTTTTCAAAGAATCTAATTAGTTTTGGTGAGGTAAGATAATACCATCGTACGAAACCCATACCTATACTGCTTTTAATTAGCAGATTCTTAAATTCTCTTAGAGTATTTGTTTCTACCGACCTTGCTCCTAAGCAGTGAGTAGCAATAAAACATTTCTTTGATTGAACAAAAATTTGTTGGTAGGCATCGTTTAAAACTGAATATTTTGTTGTCACCCGTTTGTTCTTCTTAATGTACTTTCTTAGCATTTCCGCATTGAGAACTTGGTAAGGTTGGTTAACTGTAAACTTCACAAACTGAGCTAGCGATTTATAGAAAACTTTTTCGAGCTGAGGTGATTTTTCGTTAATCCTAGCTATTTCCCAGTAAACGTGACTGACTAGAAGCATTTCTGTGACTTCCCGTTTATTGTCAAACATAGAAGGTGACAGCTTGAAAATATCATCTATGTCATTTAACTCAGACAGGATTCCTAAGTACTCATTATATTTTCTTTGAGCCCCAACGTAGTCTTTCGCGAGAAAAGCTTCTCTTCCTTGCCTTGCTATGGTGATGCGTGTCCCATACTTTTTCTGTAGGGCCAGCTTCTTTTTCTTTTTTTCTTTTTGGTTTTCGCTAGATTCTTTCATTTAAAAAAGGACCGTTAAGGCCAGTGAGTTCTCAATAAATTGTTCTTCTTTAAAAACTATATCGGAATCTTCAGAAATTTTTTCAGAGTTTTTAATAGCATAATCGAGAACTAATTTAGGGCCGACCCAAGTCACTCCATACGAACTGCCTTTAAAGCCTAGAGATCGATCATAGAAGCGTCCATACCGTAAGAATACGCCATCATGGGCTTGAATTTGTAATGCCCATTTATTGAACGACTTTTTATCTCGGTTAAGCATATCTCCAGAGCCGACATCAGCTATAAGGTCCACAAATTTATTGAATGAATAAAAAATCCCGGCCGTATATTTAAAATACTCGCTATTAACGAAGGTAATATCATCAACTACAAAGCCGTATGTCAGACCTTCTTTGATAACTTGAGTATAGCCAAAATCAATTTGTGTATAGATTTTATTTCTATATAAGAGACTATCCTCTTCGTTGTGAGAAATAACAAAACCCGCTGCTGAGCGCTTACTTATAGGAGCCGCCATAGAGAGGTTATATGATCTCTTCTTTCCAGTAGCCTGATTTTGGTAAATATAGTTGAAACCACCTTTTAAGCTGGTAGAGCTATCAACGAGAATAAAGCTTTCAGTCAATCCCTCTTTATAATCACGATCTCTCAGGTCTGACTTATCCTCTAGCTCAATCGAATTTCTGCCATACAAAAATGTACTTTGATTAGTAAAAACAATCGATGCTGGATTAAAAAAAGTTGCTTCGTTGGTTAGGAGACTCGCTACCCCCGCACCACTTTGGCTTTTTAGTTGAGTTGTCTCGTAAGGTAAAATTCCATCGAAGGCATAAATATTTATTGTGAAACAACCAAGAAGAAAAAACCTAAATATGCTACTCATTCGCTTTCCTGTTTTAAAATAGTATACTTATACTACAATGGCTGTTTTAAAATAAAAAGTTCAAGGTGAATTATGAAGTTTAGTGTTTTGTTATTTTTAGTCTATTCAACGTCAATTCTGGCCTATTCACCTTCGCTGGAATCACTTTTCAGAAATGCTAACAATATGGATGTTGGAAATAACACTGTGATGGCGAGTATGGTTATTACAGAGCTTGATCCTAATACTAATACACCTCTCGAAAAAGAGGACAATATTCCAAATAAGTTTGCTATCAAATACGTCATTTTTAATGAGAAAGAAGATCGACCAACTATTACTCAAGTTAAGTACAAGGACTCTAGTTTTAATTATGATGTGCTAACAGATGTAGAAGAAAGATCATTTAAAAGGCTATCAGGCTTAGTTCGAAATAACGAGGCAGTAGATGCAAAATCATACTATAGTGTGATGGCCATGCTGTTAAATAATGATGGGAGTTTTCTCATTGATTTCCTGAAAAATTATAACTCCAAAGTAAAATCAAACTCTGAAATTATTAACACGAAAAAAGTTAAACTCCTTGGTGAGTATAAATACTATCTCCAAGCTAGTAAAAAAGATGAAACCTCAAATATAGAGAACCCACTTCGTCCTGAGAATGAAGAAAAGCGGGCCAAGGCTCAAGAAGTGATGAAGGAGCCATTTTTAAGAGCTGACGATTTAGTCAGACGAATTAAAAAGAATGATAAATTTGTTTGGGCCGTTCAAGAAGAAAATGTAAAAGCGCATTTTGATGAAAACCATTATATAAAGGATCTAACGATCAAGACTCCGCTGGGGCAACTTCAATATGTTTTTGGAAGATTTGTTCAGTTTAGAGAATTTGAATTCCCAGAATTCGTTTGGTTCACAGATCTATCTGGAAGAAAATTTGAGATCAGAGCAAGTGATATTAAAATTTTCAAAGATAATAGCCAGTATTTCCAAAACAGATACAAAAAGTATGTTGAAGCTAAAGAGAAGAATAATTTTACCAATGCTTTAGTTTTACCGTCATTTATATTGTGATTTCGATGTCTTAGCGGGTCAGATCTATTTAAGTTATTTACATAATTGTCCGATATGTCAGTGAGATAATGCATAAAGGGCATATTTATGAAGATTTTAATTAGTGTATTTATTCTAGCAAGCTTTCAAGTATTGGGTGCAGATGCTACTCAAAAAGACTCTGCTACTGCATTTGGCGGAATAAAGAAAAGTGATTGGCGAAACGCTTATAGAGAATCTGGCTCAGCAACAAATCCTAATGGAAATAGCACATCCGAAGTTATTGTAGAACAAACGCAAGAAGCTTCCATTGCCTGTACAGCAGATCAGCAAACTTCATTAACATATAAATTTTTTCTAAGCTTACTTCTTAACGAAAAAATGTCAGTCGTACCAAACTCTGAAGATGGAACATTATCTATTAGTACCGGGAAAATGGTTGGAAATTGTAACTCAATGCTTAGTTTTGGACACACACCACCACAAGATGGAAGATCACATTTAGTTCAAATCGGGATTAAGAGACCTAGTGGGTGTACAGGAGATGTTTGTGAGTATGATGCCTACACTGGTGAGTCTGGTGTGGCAGTTGGAGGTTCTAAAAAAGTTAGTGTGGCTCCTAATTATGAAGGGTTTGTTCAATGCCTAAAAGATACAGGAGCACTCAATGAGGATATGACAATCAATGGAGATTCAATTGTTCTGGTTGAAGAGAATAGAATTTTCTCTGGTCTAACTGATACCGATCAAGTTTGGTTTTATTCGCATGGGCCACTTGGAGCTAAAGATGGTGGTGTTTACTCTGGAAATAAGAAAAAAGAAAATACCTGTCGTTATTATGAAGACATAAAAGAAGGTGGGCTTACTTTCTACTCAAAGTATGATGCTAATAGGAATAGAAAGAAAACTTTATTCGATGAAATTTGTAAGTCGGGTGATTACAGATTGATCGAACAGCATTTGCCTGACTTCAGTGAATTTGTTTTTATGAAAAATATCCTAGAGCAGGTGAGAAACTTATATTTAGAAAAAGAAGTAAAAGACCTACATAAAGAGCTAGCAAGGAAAAATGGTGATGGAAAGTTGGATTACTCTGAACTAGATGCAGACAAATACCAACGAGTTATAGGAGATTTTTATTCGAAAATTATAGACCCTAAAAGAATAGATATTGAAAGACTTATTCGTGAAATTCAAGAAACTCCAGATGGTAGAGAAAAGAAAAAATTAAAAGACGATTTAAATAAACAAACGAAAGAACTTTTAGCTTACGCAAGGGCTCCGTATTTAAACTATGCAGACTTTGAAAATATGCGAGAGTTTTTAAACAAAGCACCCCTTCATAAAGAAGCTTGGAGAGAAGCAACAATATCTTTGTATGGAACTAATAAAACAGCTTTTTACTTTCAAGCTTTCAATGAAAGTCTGAGAAAAAAGGCAGATCTAGATAATATGTCAATTTCACAAGCAAATGAGATGATCACTGCAGATGTTAAAGCAGAAAGAAAAGTGATCAATGAACTTGGGGAACTTGCAGTGGATCATGATTTAAAAATTTCCGATCGCTATCAAAGAAAAGCAGAAAGGATTGAAGAAGCAAAAGATGATTATGAAGAAAGTGCGAAAGTTTTTTATGAAGGCGAGATGGATTACCTCTACAATCACTGCTACAACCCGAGCAAGTATTGGATAAACAGACAACGATGTGCTGCTGAGGTTCAAGCAAATATTGCTGATTATCAAGATATAGACCAGCAAATTTATGATCAATTCGATGCGGAAGCACAAGGCTATAGAGAAGAAGCCACGGTGTGGTCAGGATATGAAAGAAGAAGAGATCAAGCCTATGGTCTTAATCCATCCCGCCAGTCGACGGCTAGAAGAAGTTCTTCATCAGCTAGTGGTGTAGACCCAAGAGCGCTAAGACAGCCTAATTATCAAGATAATTGGAATCAACTCATGGCCAGAATGAATAATGGAAATGGACAAACTCAAGGGTGGGCAAGTAACACTACTCAAAGAGGATACAATCCAAATTCTTATCAAACTACAAATGGCTGGCAATTTCAAGCAGCAAATCGTGGTCCTGCGGCTTGGAATAATAGAACTACTGGTACTTGGGGTGGATCAAGCACAGGAACATGGGGTGCAGGTGGACAGCAGTATTATGCAGGTGGGCCGCAATATGCAGACCCAACCTATAATTATCATTTGAGAAGTAATACTCAGTATGGACCGATGAATTATCGATCTTTTGGTTATCCTTAGAAATTAACGGATAATCTCATACCTGTGTTCATTACGTTAGTTGTGCTGATTTCATCACTTGTATTTGAGAAGCTATAGAAGTCTCCAACAAAGTGGTATCCAAGATACCCAGAAAATACAACGCTAGGATTCCATTGATAATCGAAAGCAACATTGGCTTCGTAACCAAGTTCATCTGATTGATCAGCATTCGCTGTTACCACTTCTCTGGCCACATGGTCGTAGAAGTCTTCACCATTTGAAGCAACGTTATTAGCTTTTGCCCAAACTAATCCCATTTTCCAAGACCACTCAACACCTTTATAAACTGCAGTTAAAGCTGCATAAGTAGAGTTTGTAACTGAAGCATTGAAGATATCATTACTTCCGTTCATAAAAGCTGGGTAGTTATATTTGTATAAAACCTCAGAGAATTTATAATTCGGATGTAGGTACATTCCTTCAAAGCTATTAGCAGTTTCACCGTCATCACCCTTAACCAAACCAGCGTTTAACTTGAAACTCCAGTTATCATTAAGTTTATAACCACTTTCAACAATATAAGCATTAGTATCAAAGTCAGCATCACCAGTGTTGTAAAGATCACCGATACTTCCAGTAAGCATTGGAACTTCAAGACCTAAACTAAATTTTTCCCACTCTTTTGAAACAAAAATATCTACTAAGGTCGTGTTTTGAGAACCTGCTCCATAAAGAGTGTCGCTTGTTTCAACTTCTCTTACTGCGTAGTAAACACCCACTTTTAAGTTTCTGTTTGGATCATCGTAAAGTGCTTCAACACTTGTTTCGTATGAGTCGTATTTTCCGTTAGGAGCATCACTTGTATGAAGTTTCGCCCACATTGGAGATAGTTTAAACTTCCCAAGCTTTAGGTTGGCTTCAATACCTTCATATCCAGAAAAGAAACGATCAAAAGTTCCATTTCCAGCATTAACGACGGCACCAAGACCAAAGTTCCTAGCGAAACGACCAACTCTAAAGAGGGCTGTATCCGCAAAAATCTCAGCATAAAGTTGGTTAACGTTTAATGCAGAAGAAGTTGTTTGAGAGTAGTAACTATAAGTTTGAGAATCTACATCAGTTGCTTCACCAAGATTTGCGCCTCTAGTCCCACCTGTGGTTAATTCACCTCTAATTGTTACACCATCATTAACGATGATATTTGGATTTAACTTCAGTACCATAGATTGAAAGCGAGCATTGTCCTCTTGTGGGTTAATACAAGTAGAACCTGCAGCAGCAGTACAATCATCTGAAGTTCTACGAACATCATTTAAAATATTAGTATCGAAAGCTAGTGTTCCTTTCCAATCA
>CATLVA010000014.1 GCA_950060715.1 uncultured Oligoflexia bacterium
TCAAATCATCTCGAAAACCTTAACTCTACTTTTTCTGAACTTACAAAAGTCGTAGGAGAAAGAGCCTTGATTGAATCTGATGAGCACAGAAACTACGAACCTGTTATCAGAAGATATTTTCCAAGAGCTGAATACTTACAATATAAAAGTGAAAAAGGGTGTATCGCCGGACAAGGAGAGCTTAAAAAAGTGAGTTTTGACCCGATCTTTCAAATAAATCATACCCTCGCGATGATGAGGGATTCAATAGCAACAATGGTCAGAAGATCCTGGTGCTGTACGCAAGACCCGAAGAGGTTAAGCGGCCATCTTCAAATTTTTATGTACTATTATAATCAGTATTACTTAAAGACTTAGCCCCACGCTGGTGGGGCGGTTCCTATTTGTGCCATTGAACTGAGTAAAGGTCATGCCTTCTATCCTTTAAGTTCCTAACAGCACCATGACTTCTAGCTTCCAACAAGGTATCAATCCTCAAGTCTGCAATGGCAACCATCTCAACATTTGGTGTCGTGTCTGCAGCGATCCCGTCTAATGCAAAAGGAAAATCACATGGAGTTAAGATACAGCTTTGCGCATACTGAATATCGAGGTTTTTTACCCTAGGTAAATTTCCAACATTACCGGCCATCGCGACATAAATTTGATTTTCTATTGCCCTTGCCTGGCAGCAGTATTTTACTCGGCAAAAGCCCTGACGATTATCAGTCAGAAATGGTACAAAAAGAAAATGGATACCCTGGTTTACAAGGTGTCTGGTAAGTTCAGGAAACTCACTATCATAGCAAATAAGAACGCCAATTGGTCCACAGTCTGTATCGATAACGTTAAGCTTGTCACCACCTTCAATTTTCCACCAGTATTTCTCATCCGGAGTAGGGTGAATCTTAGCTTGCTCGTGAACTTTTCCATCCCTTAAGCAAATATAGCTGATATTGCGGACAGTTTTCCCTACTTTTGTAGGGTGCGATCCTGCGATGATATTCACATTATACTTAATGGCCAAAGCTTGGAACAGTTCAATTATTTGATCCGTATATTTTGTCATCCTCGCAATTGCGACATCAGGTGCAACTTCTTCATTATCGATAGATAATAACTGCATCGTGAAGAGTTCTGGGAAAAGAAGGAAATCTGCTTTGTAATCACCAGCAACGTCGACATAATACTCAACAATAGTTGCAAACTCTTCGAAGTTTTTAACAGGTCTTTGTTGATACTGAACAGAAACAACTCGTACTGAGTTTTGCCTTAATGGACTCTTTTTTGAGTTGGTTGTGACCGCTTCATATTGAGGGTTATTCCAACGCAGGTGGACTGCATTTCCTAGACTCTCTTTGTCTTCTGGCAGGTATTTTTCCAAGACCCCTACAACTTCGTAACCAGCTCTCAGTTGAAAACCTAAAATAGGGTCTTTAATTTTTTTATCAATAACTTTTTGTATATAGTCCATTGGGGAACTACATTGTTTTAGCTTTTTATGATAATTGGGCATTCTCCCACCAAATACGATTCCCTTGAGAGACCAATGCTCAACCAGATTCTTTCTTGCTTTATAGATACGTTGCCCAATTCTGTGACCTCGGATATCTGGGTCGACACATGTTTCGTATCCATAGAGGATCTCTCCCTCATCATTATGAGTTGATCCAAAACCATTGGCGGTTATTTGTTTCCAAGTGTGGGGGGACATTGCAAGTTTTTCAGTAACTATGATACTGGCAGAGTAAGCAATAATATCGTCATTATTTGTGACAACAAAACAACCTTCAGGGAAATTTGTAATTTGCCCTCTGATAACTTCAGGCTTGTAGGTTCCCATCTCTTTATAAACTTTATTAACTAGTTCGATAATTTCAGGGATATCTTTTTTGTTGGCGAGACGGACTTCTATCAGCTTTTTTTCATTTTTCATCTTCTTAGTTTAATAAAAATTTAGGGAACTGAAAAGTTTTGCTCAATTCAAAGCTTTGTCTAAGGCTTCCAGTAAAATAGCCTTTCTGATCGGTTTACTAAGATATTCGTCACAGCCAGAGGATAAGCTTCTATTAACTTCTTCATCAAAAGCAAAGGCTGAGAGAGCGATTATTTTGATTGGAAGACGATTTTCTTTTTGCTCAATCTCTCGGAATTGTGCGGTTGTTTCAAAACCATTTAGACCTGGCATTTGCATGTCCATTAAAACTAGATCGTAGGAATTTATTTTCATTTTTTCTAGCGCTTCAAAACCATCACTGGCTTCATCTGTAAGGTAGGGAGTATTTTTTAAAAATCCTGCTACGATTTTTCTATTCATGGTGTTATCGTCGACAATTAAAATTCGTCGAGCAACTGATGAGGTTTTTAAATTTTTTGCCTTAGTATTAGCTTTTTCCTCAGGTCCTGGAGTAGTGGTTTGTTGTAAGTTGAGAGTAAGTTTAAACTTACTTCCTTTATGGATTTTACTTTCTACAATTATATCCCCACCCATTTTATGACAAAGTTTTTTTACAATCGCCAGTCCTAGACCTGTACCTCCATATTTTTTAGTCGTATAATCCTCAGCTTGTTTAAAGCTGTCGAAAATATCTTCTAGGCGTTCTTCTGGTATGCCAATACCAGTATCACTCACTTCTAAGTAAATATTTCCAGGAAGTTCTGACTTGTTAGTACCAATATATAATTTTACCTGACCTTTATCTGTAAATTTTAGAGCGTTGGAGACAAGATTTACTACTATCTGTTGAATTTTTAAATGATCTCCAAGAAAATGACCTGTAATATTATGACAAAATTCCGTTACAAATTTAACATTCTTTTTATTAAATTGTGGTTCAAAAAGTTCGACAACTTTTTCAATCACATCTTTGAAACACACGGGGTCTTGAAGCAGCTTTATTTCATCAGCTTCTATTTTTGAAAGGTCTAATATATCGTTAACAAGTTCAAGTAAGAAATTTGAAGAGTCTACTAAATTATTCATCATTTCAGCCTGTTCGGCAGATAAATTTGTTTCACTCAAAAGCTCACTATATCCAATGATGGCATTGAGGGGAGTTCTAATTTCATGTGACATATTGGCCAGAAATGAAGTCTTAGCAGCTGATGCCATTTGAGCTTTTTCTTGATTTTTAATTAACTCTTGCTCGTAGGCCTTGTTCTCTGAGATATCATGCATGATGGTTGAAATATATTTTGGTTTCCCTTGCGGATCTTTTTTGATCATAAGCGTTTGGAAAACAGGCCTTTCTCCATTATCAATTGTTTTGACTGCAGATTCACCTTGCCAAATTCCGTGCTCAATCGCATGGGGGAAGGCTTCTGATTTTAATTTTTTTGCAGCCCAATCTGGGTGGATATTTTTAAAATTTAAGCTTTCAAATGCACTGGCAGAAAAATAATCTTTAAATGAATTGTTTAAATAAAGAACTGATTCATGTTCAAGATCAGCAATCCCTATAAACTCTGGAGTATGGTCTAGGATTTCTGATATCTGCTGAGAGTTTATTCTTTCCTTTTGCAGTTCAATTATTTTTCCAATTGATTGAGCTAAATGTTTTAAAAAATTGATTTCAAAAAAAGTAAATTTCTTTTTTCTTACCTCTGGTTGAGAGAAATTAAGTGTCCCATAAAACTTCCCAGCAACTGTAACTGGTGTTCCCACCCACGTTTCAAGTCCAAAATTTTTATAAGCTTTATGCGTGTTAATATCTTTAGATGATCCAGCATGATCGAAAAAAACAGTACTTTGAGTTTGATAAACTTTTTCGCAATAGGTTTCTTTAAGATTGAGAATTGTTCCGGCAGGGAATCCACCACCAGGAACAACACTTGCTACAATCTTGTAATTCTCATTATAGATATGACTGATCATTCCTATTTGAAGATCTAGAACTTCTAATCCTATTTCCAAGTATTTTTCTAGATTAGACTCTTGGAGCTCGAGGAAATGAACTTTCTCGAGCATAGCAGCATAGGCAGCTTGTTGTTTATTGGCCCTATGTTGCTCCAGTAATCCCGTGAGTGCTTGTCCTAAGAGAATAAGCTTCTCCGTTTCAGACTCACTTAGTTTCCTTTTTTTTGTATCAATTATACATAGGGTTCCAATAATAAAACCTGAACTCAACTTAAGTGGATAGCCCGCATAAAATCGAATTTGAGGATCTCCTAAAACTAAGGGATTTCCTTTAAATCGCTCATCTGTAGTTGCATCTTCAACGACAAATAATTCGTTTTGTAGGATTGCGTGAGAACAAAAAGCGATATCGCGGTCAGTTTCGCATACATCCAGACCCTGCTTCGATTTAAACCATTGTCTTTTTTCATCGACCAAAGAAATCAAAGCAATTGGAACTTCAAAAAGGTTTTTCGCCAGCAAAGTGATGCTATCATATTGAATTTCTCCATCTGAATCTAATAATTCAAGAGATCGAAGTTCATCAATACGTTCTTTATCGTTAATGGGAAGTTTAGCTATTTTCATAATTTCAGTTTTTCTACTTTATTATAGCTCTAATTAACTAGGAAATGTCACCTAGATTGCAAATAAAGTTTTTGTCTAGTTGTAAGTCACGGTTTTTAAAGGCATGATTGATTCAACAAAAGGATTTATTATGAAATTGTTAATATTTCTTAGCATTTTGTTCAGTGGGAATATATTTGCTAGCTCATTTCACGAATTGACCATCAAGACTTCTACAGGAGAGTTGATGAATTTTTCAACGTTTAAAGGCAAGCCTGTTTTACTGGTAAATATTGCAACTAAATGTGGCTATACCCCTCAGCTGGATGACTTAGAAAAATTGTCAAAAAAGTACGGGGAAAAGCTTGTTGTACTTGGGCTGCCTTCAAATGATTTTGGAGGTCAGACACCTGAAGGGGATGCCAAGGTAGCAGAGTTTTGTCGTCTCAACTATGGAGTCAGTTTTCCTTTGACCACAAAAATAACTGTAATTGGAAAAGACAAACATCCTGTATATAAATTTTTAGTAGGAGAAGGTGATGAAGTTAATTGGAATTTTGAAAAATTCTTAGTGGATAAAAATGGAAAAATCCAAGCTCGCTACAAGTCTTCTGTAAAGCCTATGAGCGAAGAACTCATTGGAGCCATCGATAAAATCGTCAAATAAAATTGTTATAGCTGGAGCTTCAGGTTTTGTTGGTTCAGCTTTAATTGAAAATTTGAGTTGTGACTTTGAGATCACTGGTCTGACAAGGGGGAGTGGAAGAAAAAGCAGTCAGTGTCGATGGGTACAAGCTGATCTTTTTTCATTACTTGATTGCGAAATGGCCTTAGAAGGTCACGATATTGCAATTTATCTCGTTCACTCCATGCTTCCTTCTGCGAGGCTTGTGCAAGGGAGCTTTGAAGATTATGACCTTGTGTTGGCGGATAATTTTGCAAGAGCTGCAAAAAAATGTGGAATTAAAAAAATAATTTACCTAGGAGGGATAATCCCATCAGATAAAGAGCTTAGTCAGCATTTAGAAAGTCGACTGGAAGTTGAAAATACACTTGCTGATTCAGGCATTGATTTTTTGGCGATTAGAGCAGGGCTTATTATTGGTAAAGGAGGTAGTTCATTTCAAATAATGAAAAACCTCGTCATGAGACTTCCAATCATGCTTTGTCCGAAGTGGACAAATACTCTAACCTGTCCAATAGCTCTCAAAGATATAGTACTTATCATACAAGAGGCAATAGAGACTGGAACTGGCATTTGGGATGTTGGTGGGGCCGATATCATGACCTACCGTAATATGCTCAGTCGCTTTGCCACAGCTATAAATTTGAAACGCTACTTTATTTCTGTGCCATTTTTTTCACCGGGATTCTCTAGATTATGGGTTCGGCTAATAACCGGCGCTCCCAAAAATTTAGTCTATCCATTGGTGGAGAGTCTAAAATCATCTATGGTACCGGATAAAATAAGAAGGCATTCTCTAAGTGATCCTATCGGGTTCGAAGAAATGATTTTGCTGAGTAAGCCTAAAGATAAATTTGAACCAACTGCCTTTAAGTCTAGTAGTAGTGTTTCGGGAAATGAAGTGCGTTCGATTCAAAGAATTTCAACTCCGAGGCAGAGCAGTGCAAGAGAAGTCGCTAACTATTATTTTAATTGGCTTCCTCGGTTTTTAAACCCCTTTATCAAAGTAAGAGAGGTGGGAGCTTGCGTTTATTTTTGTGTTATAGGTATAAAAACACCTCTTTTGACCTTAGAATTTAGTGCGGAGAGATCCTCTGAAAATAGAAGGCTTTACTATATTAAGAGATCTTTACTCGCTACTGGCGAGGGAAGAGCAAGGCTAGAGTTTCGCGATATGATGGGAGGCTATGTCACGATTGCAGCAATTCATGAATTTATTCCTCGTCTGCCTTGGTTTATCTATAAGTACACCCAAGCGATTGTGCATTTATGGGTAATGAAGTCCTTTCAAAAAGCCGTTTACAAAAGATTTTAATAAGATCATGAAATCACTTTATTTATTTACGACAGATTTACGATTAGAAGACAATGAAACCTTAAATTTGGCCATTTCAAATGGGCCAATCATTTTTGGTGTTTTGAAAAAAGATGTAAGTCACTGGGGAGTAAGTAAAAGAAACTTTTATTTTGAAACCTTAAATCAACTTCGTAATGACTTGGCGAAGTTTGGACAGAAGCTCTATTTGATAGAGGATATAAACGAGTTTGGTAAAATTTATCTGGCCAAGCAATACAATCATAGACTGGCAGGACTTTGGGAAAGATACGATGGCCAAGTCATAGAAAAACAGGAGCAAACACTTTTTAATTTAAGTGAGCTTGGTTTTGAGCTTACTGATCTGCCTAGAACATTCACTCCCTTTAGAAATAAGATGGATAAACTTATTCCTGAAATCGATTTAAGTTCGATTTCTCATGAAATAGTGGAGGAGTCCTGCCAACAAGAAGAATATATTGGGGGAGAAGTTTTCTCTGAGGAGAAATTTCAAGGAGGCGAAGGTGCAGGCCTTAAGCGATTGAAAGAGTATTTTTCAAGGCCTGAACTCGCAAAGTCTTATTTTGAAACCAGAAACGGAATGATAAAATTTGATGATTCAACCAAGTTTTCACCGTGGTTAGCACTTGGTTCAATTCATCCAAAACGAATCTATTCGGAGTTAAAGAAATTTGAATCGGAGCATGGATCTAATAAATCTACTTACTGGATTTATTTCGAGCTACTTTGGAGAGACTATTTTAAGTTTCTCTCATTAAGTAATTTTAAGATTACAAAAAAACAAGGAGAGTATTCACCAGAGCTTTTTTCTAAGTGGGCAGATGCTCGCACAGATGAAGATTTTGTAAATGCAAATATGGTAGAGCTCAATTCAAGCGGATGGATGAGTAATCGGGGCAGGCAAAATGTAGCTTCTTATTTTTGTAAGCATCTAGATCTTCCTTGGGAATTTGGAGCGAAGTATTTTGAACAGCACTTGATTGATTTTGATTACGAATCTAATTGGGGTAATTGGACTTACCTTGCAGGGGTAGGTGTTGACCCTCGAGATCGAAAGTTTAACATCAAAAAACAGGCAGATGATTATGATCCGACTGGTGAGTATCGAAGAAAATTTTTATGCTAACTGAAGAAGTTTATTTTACATGCCCTTATTGCTGGCAGACGATCTCTATCGTTATTGATCGCAAGTATCCTATGCATGAGTATATTGAAGATTGTGAAGTGTGTTGCCGGCCTATTGTATTTGACTTTGTTCCCAATGAGGAATCAGGTGATGATTTTTTTGAAGCTAAGCGTTTGGATGATTAATAGAACAGGCACCATCGATACAATTTCTTTTTGGAAGCTTTGGTCTGATATGTTTGGCAAATAGATTGTAGGCAATTTTCCAGCCTGGCTTTAGAAGTCCGTTATTGAATATGGGAATAAGGAATCTATACTGAGGAAGACGCTTCCAGATTTCGATGAAAGCATCAACTCCTTTGAAGTACTGTCCTTTTTCATCTTGCACATGAAGATGGAGTTGGACCTCCTGGTCGGAGAGGTTATAGTCTTTAGCCGCAAATTTCTGATCACTTATATCAATCAATGCCAGTCTGTTATTCTTGTCTATCTTTGCGTAGTGATAGACTTCGCGATAACATAGGCGGCATTTTCCATCATAAAATATCTTGAGCTTTTCCATAAGGTTATTATAGCTGGGTTTAAGTATTTCAGGCATGCAACAAATATTAGACCTAAAAAATATTTAACAATATTAAGGGTTTTAAGTTAGGATTATCCTATGCAAAAAATAAACTTTGAAACAACTCTAAGGCTTTTAGGCGAAAAATTATGGGAATGGTACGAAACGATTATTGCCCATATACCCAATGTGATTTTTGCCGCCATCATCATCTTCATTTTTGGCTCACTCGCTAAAACACTGAAGAAGACCGTTGCTAAATATTTGCCAAAAGTTTCTCAGAATAAATCTATTAACAGTCTTGCTCTCAATGTTATCTCAATTGGAACGATGCTTATAGGTGCATTTTTTGCTCTAGAAGTTGTAGGGCTAGATAAAGCTGTAACTTCAATACTCGCTGGTGCTGGAGTCGTGGGGATTGCCCTGGGTTTTGCCTTCCAAGAAATAGCTTCTAATTTTATTTCAGGTGTTCTTATTGCCTTAAGCGAACCTTATGAATTAGGCGATATTGTTGAAGTCGAAGATACACTAGGAGAAGTCACAGATATCGAATTGCGGATTACGACCATTACAACATTTGATGGCCTTGAAGTTTTAATTCCTAACAAGGATATGTTCACTAAACCTGTAACGAATTCTACTAGAACTCCTAAAAGAAGAGTCGATATCCCAGTTGGAGTTTCCTATGGAGATAATTTACACCGCGTAGAGGAAATCACCATTGCAGCTTTGTCTAAAATGGAAAATCTTATTCCAGGTCACCAAATAGAACTTTTCTACACTGAATTTGGAGATAGCTCGATTAATTTTACCGTTCGTTATTGGATCAAATATAATGGTGGAGTAGAATACTTAAGAGCAAAACATGCGGGAATAAAAATGATAAAAGACGCATTTGATGCCAATGATATTACAATTCCATTCCCAATACGCACATTGGATTTTGGAATTAAAGGTGGCACGGAGCTTAAAACTCAACTATCTGCTGAAGTTGAGCATTAATTAGTTCTTAAGTTAAATGTGAATATATTCCTAAAAATTTAAATTCAAGCTAGAATATCTAGCATGAATTCAGCCAATCTTTTTATGCCTCACGGGCATTGTATTTTATGGAAACCAGGAATTCTTTTTCCTATGGTGGTAAGCGATGTGCTGATTTTCATTGCTTATTCTCTTATTCCCATCACTATTTTTTATTTTGTTAGAAATAGAACTGACTTGGATTCAAAAGCGAAAAATCTTGCTTGGCTATTTTTTGCTTTTATTCAGCTATGTGGTTTTACCCATCTTCTTACGGCATGGAATTTTTGGCATTCCGAATACGAACTTCAAGTCGCTCTGAAAATGACAACAGCTATGGTGAGTATTGTGACAGCTATAATATGCCTAAAGCTTCGTAAGCTTTTGGTTAAACTTCCAAGTATGAGCGCTTTCGAAAAAATTAACAACGAATTAAAAATATTAAATGATGAGTTAGAGAGTAAGGTCATGTCCCGGACGGCTGAATTGGAATCTGCCAAAAGGTATGCTGAATCGATTGTGGCCACTATTGATGATGGTGTTGTTGAAAATTTTCCAGTGAAAAATGATGCGGGGGAAATCATTGACTTTGGTATGAAAGATCTCAACGGGAAGCCGGGTGAATACTATAGCTTGATGGGAAATGACGCTTTTAATACGCAGTCGATGTTGGAAACTTTTCCTCAAACCAAGAATAGTGGTTATTTTGATAATGTCGTCAAATGTTATCAAAGTGGTGAAAATGTATACGAAGAAAAATTTTTTGATGAAACTGTGGATCGCTATTACCGCTATACTTTAATTCCAATGAAAGAGCATGATTCCGTTTTATCGTTTTTTAATGATATTACTGAGTCTGTGGAGCAAAGTATTGAACTGTTTAATAGTTCTAAGTTGGCAGCGCTTGGGGAAATGTCAGGCGGTTTGGCCCACGAAATAAATACACCTCTGCAAGTTATGTCGATGCTAAGTCGAAAGCTAAAACGGGATGTGGGCGAAGAAAATAAGTCCTTAAAGACCCTAGATGATCATATTCTTAGACTGATGGATATCACAACTAATCTAAGAAAGTTATCACGTAGTGATTCGGATAAAGTTGTCCCTATGAATTTAAAATCTATCACTAATGACACCTTAAAATTGATTCAAGAGAAGGTCGATAGGCATGACGTAAAAATAGAGAGAAGATTTGATGGGAGAGAGGATTTCAATGTCTATTTAAGTCCAATTTCTTTCTCTCAGATACTAATGAATTTGTTGAGTAACTCCATTTATGAGCTAAGCAAATGTGAAGAAAAAACGATCATTATTGATTTTGCTGAAAATGGAAATAAAATTCAATTAATAGTTTCTGATACTGCAGGAAAGATAGATGAAGCAATAGCGGGTAAGATTTTTAATCCTCTGTTTACAACTAAACCTGAGGGCGAAGGAACAGGCTTAGGGTTATCGCTAAGTTTAAGGCTTGCAAAGAATATGCAGGGAAATTTGTTTTTAGATCAGTTGAACGAGAAAAAGTTTATTTTAGAGATGAGGGCGAGTGAATGAAGGTTCTAGTAGTAGAAGATGAAATAGCACTTTTAGAATTGTATAAAGAGGAAATAGAGTTTGACTGCCCGAATGTTGAAGTTCTAACTGCGACTAATGGAGTCGAGGGGTTGGAGCTTTGTTCGCAAATTGCAGTCGATATGATCATAACAGATTGCAGAATGCCAGAATTAGATGGGGTGAAAATGGCGGAAAGGCTTAAAGGTTCGGGTATTCCTATATACATGCTCACGGGGCATTCCCATATGTATGAGCCCGCCTATATCAAAGAGCAGGGAGTCTTAGAAATCTTTAGCAAACCAGTAGACTTTGATGAGATTCTAAGAATCATAAAAAATAGCTCCAATTAGTTTTGCAGCTTTTTTCTAATCTGTTATGCTTTAACAAATGTTACAAGTGAGGTTGTATGAACGGTGTACCTTTTATTACACTAAATCGTTTTGAAAATGGATTTAAAGAAAACTTTCTTAAAGGAGTCGAAGGACTTTTTGATAACACACAATTTGTTGGTGGCCCTTGTGTGCAAGAGCTCGAGGCAAAATTAGCAGAGAAGACTGGAGCGAAGTTTGCTATTGGTTGTGCTAACGGCACAGATGCAATCCAACTTGCTTTAAGAGCAGTAGATGTAAAAAAAGATGAGTTAGTATTAGTTCCAGATATGACTTTTTGGGCAACTTTTGAAGCCATCGTAAATGTAGGTGCTAATCCTGTAACGGTGGATGTAAGTAGAGAAACTCTTCATTGGGATTATGAGACATTTAAACAAGCAGTAGACCAGTTTAATCCTAAAGCAGCAATTATGGTGCATTTATATGGATGGGCGAGTCCAGATACTCTCAAAATTAGAGATTACGCTAAAGAGAAGGGTGTTATTCTAATTGAGGATGGAGCGCAATGCTTTGACACAAAAATTGAGGGAAAAAGTATTCTTGGAACGGCTGAGATTTCAACAACAAGTTTCTATCCAGCAAAAGTTCTTGGAGCTTCAGGAGACGCAGGTGCAGTGTTTACTAATAATGAAACTTGGGCACAGA
>CATLVA010000015.1 GCA_950060715.1 uncultured Oligoflexia bacterium
TCCGGTATTTTTACTCCCTGATCAATATGGCAAAGGGCCCCTATTTGGACGTTGTTACCGATATCGCAGTTGGGAAAGACTCTCGTTTCCGCGCCTACAACACTATTGTTTCCGACAGTGGTTCCTGGAGCAATAGCAGAGTATCCGCCAATAATACTCTTGTTTCCGATTTTTATGGGCAATTGAGTGTGAATTTTTCCGTTAGCTGTAAAGTGACAGCTTAAAATACATCCAAGTCCTAGGATAGATCCGCTACCCACCTCAATAAGTTCTGGTTGGCGGATGGTAGTCTTTAGACCCACTAAACTTGAGAAACCTAGCTTCATTCCCATTAAGCGATGAAACAACCAAGACAAACTAAAAAGTAGCCTACTACTCGAGTAAAATGGAGCCGTTTGAAATATTCCGCAAAAAATAGAATTTAGTGCCCAAGCGATATAATCTTTGTTCATTCCAATGGGGAAGTCTCCAATGATTAGTTTTGGCTGAAAGATATTTTTTAGAGTACCTAGGACTAAGACAAAAATATATAGAAAACAAAAAATGCATAAAAGAAGAACTGAGATATTTAGATAAGCATTTTCTGTCCATAGGCTTACTCCCAGTAGATAAGTGAGAGACCCACTAATAAAATAAGTGAGGAAGCTAAAAAGAGCGTACAAAATATCAAATATTAAAAATTTCATGATGCGAGATAACCTTGGCCGTATGTTTTGGGTGTTCGAGGGGAAAGTAATGACCGGCATCGGGTATTAAAATAAACTCCGCCTCGGGCATTATTGTTTTTAATTTTTTTAAATGTCTTTGGGAAAAAATTCTATCATTCTCTGCCCAAATGACGGTTATGCTTTTTTGAAATTCCGCCATTAAGCTTTCATAGTCAACATTTAGTGCAAAGGTTAATTGCTGAATAAGATTCTTAGGTGGTTTAGACTTCCAATGTTCTCTCAATGAACTCAAGTACTCTAATGCTTGTCTTTTGTTATGAGAGAAGTGTTCTAGAAAGCTTTCCTCTTTTAAGCTTAGTATTTTCTTTAGCATTTCATCATTTGAAAGATTTTCAATTGCAAATAATAACATCTCCTTGCGTGCGCGCGCAACTTTTTGACCGCCCGTGGCCATCGCAAAAATATGCTTTATTTGATCCCCTAGAATTTTTTTGATGGGGTAACTAATAGTTGCACCTAGAGAGAGACCCACTAAATAGCATGGGCCCAAAGGTCGAATCAAATCAGCAAAGTGTAGAGCTAGATCCTGTAGGCTAGTCGTGCTTTCTGGATACTCTAAAAGAATGACTTAATAACCACTGAGATCTTCAATTAAGAGCGAAAAAAAATAGGACTCATGTCCCATAGGGGGGATGAAAACTAATTTTTCCAATTCTGTCCCCCTCTCAGTGTGACTTCGAATGAAAATTCCTTGGGACTTTTAACGACTTGTGAAATTTTCACGGCAACTTCTTGTGGGGTAAGTAATGTTCCCACTGAGTCTCGAATATTTTGGTCAATTCTCTCCATCACTTGTTCGGTCGAAACGAGTGCAGGATGGATAATATGATAATTTAAATTAGTAAACTCTGTTTTGAAGGCACTTAACATTCCCTGCAATGCCATTTTTTCAGTAATATAAATGAGTTTTCCAGGTGCAGGATCTAGCGCTAACAGACTTCCGAGGAAAATAATATGTCCCTTCTTCTTTCGATTCATTTTTCTTGAGAGTTGTCTGGTGAGTTCAAAAATTTCTGCAATATTAGTATTAAGTGAAGTCATGAACTCATCTTTTTTTATTTGAGCAGATAAACATGCACCAGAGAAACTATGAGCACAATGAATAAAGAGGTCCACATCACCAAAGGTCTTAAAAAGATTTTGAGTTGTCTCGGGCTCTTTCATATCCCACAAAACAGTTTCTTCACTGAGCTTCTCTTTGTTCGAAGTCGTGGCAAGAACATAATGCCCTTCTTCTCGCAGTTTTTGAACGATCGCTTTTCCTATGCCTGTCGTCCCGGCAGTAACCATGACTTTCATTTATATCTCCCATCTCATGATGGAAATTCCAGCACTAAATCCACCGCCAGTGGCCAAAACTAGGACAAGGTCTCCCTTTTTTATTTTTTTATCTTCGTGAGCCTCACAGAGGGATACTGCTGTGGAAGCTGAAGTCATATTTCCCCTAGTTGGAAAATGCATGAAGACTTTATTTGATGGTAATTCGAGTGCTTCCGATACTTTTTCTACGATGACTTTACTGGCCTGGTGAATGATGAAGTAATCGATATCATCAAGATTCAGGTTGTTTTCTTTAAGAGTATCAGTGACAAGATTTTGCATCTGTTCTATTGCAGATTGAAAGATTTGGGCAGCATCTCGCATTTCAATCTTTCCACCTTTAGGAACGACGATTGCATCGTGATACCTACCATCGGCCATTGTTTTAATATCTATGATGCCGACTTCACCTTCTTCACAAGGAGTGAGGATTACACCGGCTGCACCATCTCCAAAAAGCATTACGGTTCGTCTATCTTGCTTGTTGAGGTCACGGCTTCTCACTTCGCTTGCTATACAAGCGACCTGTTTCATCCCTGTTCGGATAAAGCGTTGACCAATATCGAGTGCGTATAAAAAGCCACTGCAGGCAGCGGTAACGTCAAATGCTGGGTATAATTTCCCCGGATGAGTCTTCCCTTGAACAACTGTTGCCGTGGCCGGAGTATTATAGTCCTGAGAGACAGTGGCAAAAATTAAGGCTTCGGGAATTATATTTAGTTTTTTTAGAACTTCAGAACCAAGGTCAGAAGCTTTAAGATCCGTCCAGCGTCTTTCAGTAATCCCAATATTGTCTTTTACCCACTGATCTTTTAATCGCAGGTTGTGCTCTTCAATTATATTTTGATTGGAAACAATTGTTTCTGGCAAATACATTTGAATATTAGATATTTTTACGCCTAAACTTTTCAAATAAGTTTCCTTAATGCGATTCGATTGATTTTAGAATTATGCCTATCATCTAGTGGGATTGAATCGATATTAAGAATATTCGCGTTTCCAATTTTAAACACATCTAGTATTTCTTGAAAAAAACTTTTTTCCACTGGTGATTGAGAGGTGTAACAAAGATATATCTGATCATTTTTTCGGATAAGGGCTGACCTTTCAACTCCTGGAATTTCATTAATACTATTTTCAACTAAGTAGGGATGAATAATATTTTCATTTTGAATAATGAGGTCGCTCAGTCTGCCGGTAAGAATTAAGTTTCCTTCTTTATCAAATTGACCTGTATCTCCAGTCCTGTGCCAAATTCTCCCCTGAGAATCTTTAACTTTATTTTGTCGGTCTGCCATTTCATTTTTATAATACGAGCTTACTACATGAGGTCCAGATATTAAGACTTCTCCCCAAGAGTCAGAACGATATGGTGCTAAATCTCCTTGAAAGTTTGATGAAGGAAGGTTTACGATTTCTATCGCAAGCTCTGAACAGGGGAGTCCCACAAAACTGCCTTGACCATTAAAATCGATAAGTTCGGATACCTCACACATTGAAATAGGGGCAACTTCAGTTGATCCATACGTCATCAAGTTTTTGGAGTTTGGATAAATTTGCTCTAGTCTCTGGCAGAATTCTTTTGTGACAGGGGTTCCCCCAAGAATCAACGTTCTTAAACTTTGAATTTGATCGTTTGTATCAAGAAGGTGTTGGGATAATTTATCATTAAAAGTATAAGATCCACTCATTCGACTTACGTTCCATCTTTTCATCTGGTCAACGATAACCGCAGGATTAATATCTCCGATTTTTTCAAACTTCGCAGCTGGAAGAACTGTTGTGATTCCATAAAGAAGGTTCATAAAACCAAACATGAGAAAAACGGGCATATCAATGATATCATCCTCACATGCGAGATATTTTTCTATCACCTGAAGTTGGTTAAAGACGTTCTGTGCATTTCGATCCGCTCCTTTTGAGCGCCCAGTACTGCCGGAAGTAAACGTGATGAGTACATGATCTTTTGGAGAGAGAGGAGTCACTTCAATAGGGTCTTTATTTGGTACAAATAGCGAAGAAAGTTTCTTTGTTCCGAAAGCTTTCTCATCAGAACAATAGCGCCTCATTTTCCATAAAGTTGGAATCAATGGCCAGAATTTCAATACCTTTTTAAGGCTTACGATTCCCTGAGACTTAGAATCTTTTATCGCCGTTAGAATCTTTCTAAGACCAATACCTGGATCGAGAAAAACTGCAACAAGCCCAAGGGTAAACATCGCCATCATTAAGGCATAAAAATCAATTGTGATAGGAGTTAAGATAATTATCTTATCACCTTTTTTATAACCTTGATTAGTCAGACCCTTCCTGTAAGATGCCACTTTAAGTGCAAAGTCTTCAAAAGTTATAATCTCTTCTTTTTGAACCTGCTTATCATCGTATTCAGTAGGACTGACAAAAGCAGGCTTTAAAGGATTGAGTCTAGCGTAATCGACGAATTTTTTTGAAATATTTAAATCGTTATCCATTAAAGATCCTTGTAATCCTTTTTTCTGCTGACTTCGTAATTCCACCAATTAGTATATTGGCCTTTGTTTTATTCTCGATTAATTTGTATTGGAAAAAAGCATGAGAAAATTTAATGGACTCAATGGTTCCATCTTCTAAAAGCTCTCTCATTTTTTGTCTTTTTACTTTTCCACTCGTAGTTTTAATGATGGTTCCCGGAGGAACGATAAAGATATTTTCTTTTTTAACGGATATATAGTCATTGATTTGCTTAAAAACTTTGTCAGCAAGATTTTCACGGTAAGCCTCTTGTAAACAGTAAAGGCGTGGTTTGGTTTCAATAATTAAAGCAATGTCTTCAGAATCATTCTTTTTGCACTTTGTAGGGATAGCAACTAATCTTCCGGGCCTAAGGCTTTTATTCTTAAGAAGTTGCATTTCAATTTCTTCTGCATTGATGTTTAGACCGTTGATGATAATCACATCTTTTTTTCGCCCGGTAACAAAAATTTCTCCGTTAGCGATGAAGCCCATATCTCCCGTTTTTAAGTAGTCTCCAGTGAATAATTTTTTATTAAGCTCCGGACGATTCAAGTAGCCTTGGCAAATACTTGGGCCACTGATGATAATCTCACCAACAGCTCTTTCCGGTAAGTTATTTCCTTTCGAGTCTATAATTTTAACCTTCATTCCTTTTAGTGGTTTTCCACAGGATACTGCAAGTAGAGGCTCTTTGTCTGAGTCACCGTATTGAGGTACTGCCAATTTGTTTTCATGAAGTTCATCAGGACATAAGCTTTCAACGCGGATAGAGTCTTGCTGGAAGAAGCTTATGGCCAGAGTACTTTCGGCCATCCCATAACAAGGAGTAAAAGCGCTTTCTTTAAATCCACAACGACTGAATTTTTCTACAAAGCTATATAGAGTTTTAGTGTTAATCGGTTCTGCACCACAAAGTGCAACTCTTACACTTGAGAGATCATAGCTGTTAAGTTTTGAGTCTCTAACTCTCTTGGTTGTGAGGTGGTATCCAGAATTAGGACCCACAATTATATTCGCTTTAACTTCGGTGATTAGTTTCAACCACCGAGCTGGATTGACGGCAAAATCAAAGGGGCTCATGAGGTGAATTGGGTTAGATTTATAGAGGTTATATAGTAATCCTCCAATAAGTCCCATATCATGATGTACTGGTAGCCATGAAACGACAGTATTTTTGTCTGAGTCTTCTAAATGTATCGCTGATGCGATTTGATCTAGGTTAGCGATAATATTTTTGTGGGTAAGAACCACTCCCTTAGGATTTCCGGTGCTACCGGATGAAAACTGAATGAGAGCTTCGTCATCAGGTGTGACAATTTTTGGAATAAAGTCTTTTGAATCTATTTCCATATTTTCCCAGTCTAGGGGAGAAATAAAGCGAATTTTCTTATACGCCATTAAGTGCGCTGTTTTGTCACTGCATAAAAATAGGTCAGCTTCCGTCGTTTCTAAGATACTATCCATGATACTGGTGAAGTAGTTTGGAGTTATCCATAAAGAGGTTGTTACCGGGACAGCCGTTTTTCCCGCAAGTAATACCGCAAAAAAATTGGAGACAAATTCAAAGTCATTATTTCCTTCGATTAAGACATATTTTGACTGAGAAGAACGGTCTATTATTTTGGCTTTTGTTAATGATTCGGCGTATAGGTCATTTACAGAGTACTTTCCCATGTTTTGACCATTACTATAGAAATAGAGGTTCTTAGAATCTCCGAGCAATTTATCATTAAAAATCTCATTCAGTGTTGTCATAAATGTCCTCATAGTCTTAATTCTAAGTATTTAGAGGGTTATTTTCGATGGAATTGAATATCTTACACTGGCCGTTCAATCTTTATACGATTAAAATTATATGCAAGTACTTAAAAAAAGGATCTTCTTAGGCATGAGGCTTAAATGGGTGATGCTATTCTTGATGTTGTTCTCTGGCGGGCAAGCATTTTCGCAGGATAGTCTTCCCGCGCAAAGTCTTCTAGGCTCTTGGTATTTAAATTTTGATTATCAAATCTCCAAAACCAAGGCTGAGCATTATGAGACTTCATCCACTGCTGGTTTTACTTCAGCAGACTTCAAGCAGACCTATACTCAGCATAATTTTCTCATCTCGATCGAAAAAGAAATCATGCCTCATTGGCCCGTCTCTATCAGTTTATTTCCGGTCATCGGTTATGGGTTGGTGACAAACAGTTATAAGCAAAAAGACGATTACGATATCGAAGAAAAGCTTCAAGGTCTAAGTTATGGGGGAGGAGTTTCCTTAAATATAAATACGTTTACAAAATCTTTGCGAATTCAACCTTTTGTCAGTGCGATGAGTTTACAGGCGAAAGACGTCTTTTTTCTTCGTTACGAGGACACTGAATCAACTGATAGTAGTTATGAGATTGAGACGACTCAAGAGTACAATGTCATTGCAGCAAGTATCGGAGTTAGGTTTTTTAACACTAAAGAGTTGATAAGTCGTTTTTCTATCACTACTTATCAGTACGATGATTTTGAAACTAGCGTAAAAGCTAGTCAGTATAAAACAAATTTCACTTTAACGAAGGAACCTGAGTTTTTTCGAGACAATGTCCGTATCAATTTAGGGATGGGGTTAATATTTTAGGAGAGTTTATGAGAAAAATAAGCATTGTTTTTATGTTACTAGCAGTTTCCCTGAGTTTTGCAGCTCCCAAAGATGCAAATGAATTAGCGAAGATGGTTTCTGAGTCTAATCACGGATATAAAGGTGAAAGTGGCGATATGGAGATGATCTTAATAAATGGGGACGTATCAATTACCAGAAAAATGAATTCTTTAGGAATTGAGACGAAAGAAGGTGATAAGTCTCTTTTAGAGTTTGTTCTTCCCAAAGATATTGCTGGAACGAAACTTCTTACTTGGAGTTACGATGAAAAAGATGATCAACAATGGATATATATGCCAGCAGCAAGACTTACTAGAAGGATTACTTCTAAGAGTAAGTCCAATTCATTTATGGGTAGTGAATTTACATTTGAAGATTTAAGAAAACCTGCGCTTGAAAAGTATAATTATTCTAATCTTAAAAACGTAGGGAAGAACTATTCTTATGAACGAATGGCCAAAGAAGATTCAACTTATTCCAAAACAGTTGTGACGATCAATATGAACTATCTTTCTCCTGAAAAAATAGAATTTTTTGACAGAAGTGGAGAGCTTTTGAAAGTCGCTGTTTATGCGGGCTATAAACAATTTAAGGTTGGAGGTAAGACTTTTTGGAGACCTGCCAGTATTGAAATGGATAACAAACAGACTAATAAAAAATCCATCATTCGTTGGACGAATAGAGAGTTAGGTGGAAATTATCCTGATAATAAATTTTCAAAGGGAGCGCTCAAGAGATGAGATATCTCCCTCTATTTCTCCTATTCATTGGACTTCCAACTTTAGCTGAAGATGATCTTGATCTTGAATTAGACCTCCCTGAAGAGAGAGTCGAGAAAGAGGCAAAGAAAAAGAAAAAGAAGAAACCAGAGCCAGCTAAACCTTGGCGAATTGAGTCTACTGAATTCACCATGGAACTTAGGCAATTTGCGGATGATGATGACGATGAAACTTTTGAGAATCAACGTGCATTTAAAGCAAGAATCCATGCAGAGAAAGAGTTGGGCGGAGGACTGTTAAAAGCGATTGGATCCGCTAGATATGATGATCAGGATCCAAATCGAAATTTGTTCTGGCCTGAAGATTTAAATTATTCAAAACTTCTGGCCTCGAAATACAATTTTCAAGTTGGGTATAAAATTTTTAATTTTTCTAATATGGATGCCTTCAATCCTCTAGATACTATCAATGCCCGAATTTTTGATGTTTCTATTGTGAATGCTGAAAAAATGGGAGAGCTTGCGCTCGGTGTATCAGCAGAAAAACTAGGTGGATATTTATCATTTTACCTTCTGCCCAATCCAACGAGACCCGTGCTGCCAGGAAGTAACTCAAGAATTAACTTGGATACAAATTTAGATACCGCAATTTGGATGGGCTCAAAAGATGATGAACCAAATTGGGATGATCATTTCTTAATCTCTTGGGAAGGTATGTTCGGCGATTGGGATGCAACTATAGTGATCACAAAAGGTATTGATAGGACAAGAGCAATTGTAGGAACAGATGATTATAATATCACTCTTGATAATGCGATTCCAAATGGAACCAAATTTAATACTCCGTACTTTTTTGAAAGGTATTTAACAGGTGTCAATCTAGTCGGACCTATTGGTGATGATTTACTAAAACTATCCTTATCACATTCATACTATTTATCGGAAACGGAGATCTTTACAGCTCAACAAGCTTTAGAAGAATCATCTGATCCTGATGATTTGGTGACTCCGTCAGATTTCTCTACCCTTGCTATTGGCTACGAAAGACCGCTAGAGATGTCTGGCAACTTGTCTTCGAGTCTTATCGCAGAATACCAGTACCAGTATTATGCTGGCGGTGAAAATCAAGCAGGTTTTCCACTGGCCAATGATATTTTCTTAGCTTGGAGATTGAACTTTAATGACCTCAACTCGAAACAATTAACCTTATCAGCAATGTATGACTTAGAAGGTAATCAAGAGGGATTTATTCAAGTTGATTATTCACAACGGTTCATGGAAGTTTTTAAAATAAATGCGGGGATATTAGAATATATGATTCCTGATGACGCTAGCTTTTCAGGTTACGGTATTTTTAAAGATACAGAACACGCGTATTTGAATATTACTTATTATCTTTGACGTTTAAGAGAGACTTTTAAAATATTATTCCAACGATTGTGTATCATCGTTACTAAAGTCTTAGTTTGTTTGGTGATAGGGTGATTTCTTTTTGTAAGAACAACATTGAGAAAATTTAGCCTCAGGTTAAAATCGTTAATCTTTTGGATAAATAGATCTTGATCACTATGAGGAAGAATTAATAGAACAGCGGGTTTTATGAAATCACTCCAGAATGCTTTAAATTCGGTGTAGAACTTCTTATCTGTCGATTTTAAAATATAATCATTAAAAATGATGAACGAGACTTCAATTTCTTTGGTTAAGTCTTTTATTCTTGTTTTTACATCTGTGCGGGCGAGATAGAGATAGTAGATATTTTGAGTCTTCATCTCTAGCGCTGAAAAACTATTGAAAAATTTAGACTGTGAATCAAAGGCCTCCAGCATAATATTAGGCTCGACCTTTTCTTGCTCAGTAAATGTGAGCTCTTTTTGAAGGTGAGGAAGACCACTTCTTATCGTCTTAAGAGTTTTCTCCATCGTTTCTTGGCATTCAAGATTAACGTCTTTTTTTAAACAATATTTTTCCAGATCTAATTTATAGCGGATAAGGTCGCGGTAGATATTAAAAAATGGCTTACTACCAGAAACCTGTGGGTTAACTTGTAGCAGTAACGATTGGTAGTCCTGAGAAATACTAATCAATTGGGGTTTTACATATCGGTTAAATTCGTAATCAGAAAGTTCAATATCATTCAATGTATAAGGCATGGCCTGAGTTGAGATAATCAAACCCAGGCAGCCAATTAAGAATTTTAAATTTTGAAAATTAACGTTTCTCAAGCTTTAATCCAAGCTTCATTTTTTCAATGTCGAAATCGATGGCATCAGTATCAGAACCGCTTTGAGCTGCAAGTTCTACTGTCAGAGTCTCGCTTGCAATATAGTCACGGTGTTTTTCAATGACTTCGATAAGTTTTGGATCACCAGAGTAGTAGATATTAATCCTATCTTCTACATTGAATCCAAGATCTTTACGTGACCTTTGGATACGGTTAACTATTTCTCTGGCCAGTCCTTCATCAATCAGATCTTCAGTAAGATTGGTATCTAAATCTATTGTGATCCAGCGATTAGATAAGGCATTTGAACCGTCTTTAGGTTCTCTATAAACAAAGATATCTTCAGTATCCATGGTGATTCCATCAATCTCAATGGTACCAGCTTGCTCAAATGCTTTTAGATCCGCTGTTTTGAGAGCCTTGATTTTTCCCATCATAGGTCCAAAGTTTTTCCCCAATCTTTTTCCTAGAACTCTTGAGTTCGGTTTAGCAAAAAGATTTATATGACCATCTTCATCTGTAGAGTAGTTAATAGTTTTAACATTTAGTTCTGTTTTTATATAGTCCTCAAGCTGCGCTAAACCATCTAAGCGAGATTGATCTTGATGAATGATATCAAGAGCCGCGCATGGAGTTTTGACTTTAATTTGAACTTGGTTTCTCTTTTGACGTCCTAGTAAAATCAACTCTTGCATCCTAATAACAGAATCTTCAAGGTTTGAATCCATTAGGGCATCGTTAGCTTTAGGATAATCACATAAATGCACTGACTCAGGTAATTCTTGTCCAAAAGTTTTTAACTCTAAGAAAATATGCTCAGATAAATATGGTGCAAATGGCGCCATTATTTTCGACATCTCAAGAAGAGCTGTGTAGAGCGCTGAATAGGCGTGACATTTGTCATCACTTAATTGGTCTTCCCAGAAGCGTCTTCTGTTGAGTCGAATATACCAATTTGTAAGGTCCTCAATATAATTAAACAATTGAGGTACGACATTGTAGAGCTTATAAGCTTCCATCTCTTTGGTTACACTTGCAGTTAAAGTTTGCAGTTTAGATATTAACCAACGGTCAGTGATATTATCACCAAGTTTTAGGTTCTCTTTTGCGCTCCAATTATCGACTTTAGCGTAGGTCATGAAGAATTTAAAAGAGTTGTACCATGGAAGAAGCGCTCTTCTTACCATGTCCTTTACACCTTCATCAGTGAAACGTAGTTCTTCACCTTTTACTAGACCCGAGTTTATCAGAGTGAGCCTTAGAGCATCAGCTCCGAAGTTTTCCATGATAATATCTGGTTCAGTATAATTCTTTAAGCGCTTACTCATCTTCTTACCATCACCGGCCATTACCATTCCGTTAACGATAACATTTTTGAAAGCAGGCTTCTTAAAGAGAGCCGAGGAAAGTACAGTTAAGGTATAAAACCAACCTCTTGTTTGATCCAGCCCTTCAGCAATGAATTCAGCTGGAAAACCATTATCAAAAACATCTTTATTTTCAAAAGGGTAGTGGATTTGAGCATAAGGCATTGATCCTGATTCAAACCAGCAATCGAAAACAT
>CATLVA010000016.1 GCA_950060715.1 uncultured Oligoflexia bacterium
AAAAAGCTTTGATCGCCTTAGGGTAGTCAGTCACAATAACAGGCCCTTGATATTTTTCGTCAGTCAAAAATCGCTCGTGCTCAGTTTGAAGGTCAAGGCCCCACTCCACTGGATGCTCAAACGTTTTACCAGAAGACTTTAAAATATCTACGGCTTCAGTATAAGTAATTTTAGTAAAATTAGAGTTTGCAACTTTCTCTAGCCTATCCTTTAAGCCTTTTTCAATAAACTTATTAAAAAATTCAATTTCCTCAGGACAATTTTCTAGAGCATGTTTGACCATGTATTGAATATAGTCTGCACCAAGTTCAGCAATTTCTTCTAGGTCTGCAAATGCAACCTCTGGCTCAATCATCCAGAACTCAGATAAGTGCCTTGTTGTATTAGAATTCTCTGATCTAAAAGTTGGTCCAAAAGTATAAACACTTCCCATGCTACATGCATAAGCCTCTGCCTCTAATTGCCCTGTAACACAAAGAAAAGCTTCCTTTCCAAAATAATCTTTTTCCCAAATAACTTTACCTGACTTATCAAGTGGCGGTTTCTCAGCGTTCAAAGTAGAAACTCTGAAAAGCTCCCCAGCACCTTCGGCGTCCATTGCAGTTAATATAGGAGTGTTGATATAGTAGAATCCGCGCTCAGAGAAAAACTTATGGGTCGCTTGCGCCAACTCATGCCTCACTCTAAACACAGCACCAAAGGTATTGGTTCTAGGACGAAGATGCGCTATCTCTCGTAAAAATTCCATCGAAGTTCCCTTCTTTTGAAGCGGGTAGTTCTGAGGAGCAAGACCTAAGATCTCAACTTCTTCAGCTTGAACTTCTACTGGTTGTTTCCCTTGAGACTCAACTAGCTTACCTTTAATCGATAATGAAGAACCAGTAAGACATTTGATAATATTTTCGTAATCATTTACAGACTCATCAACAACTACTTGTATATCCTGTTGAGTAGAACCGTCATTTAAAACGATAAAACTGAAAGATTTTGATTTCCTTAAACTTCTCACCCATCCTTTAACAACGATTTCTTCACCGATAGGCTGATCTTTATAAAGTTTTTTAATAGTTGAACGCTTCATGCTTACCTCTATATTATTTAGCTTGAAAATGTTTTAAAATATCTTTGACTTCAGTCCACTTCAGTCTAGGACCATACTGTTCAACTAGCTTTGAACTAGCTAATGAAGCGAGAGCTCCCGCACCAGCATAAGACTGCCCATTAGTGATCCCGTACAAAAATGCACCAGCATACATATCACCGGCCCCATTAGTATCAATAGCTGTAACTTGGTGTGGTTCAATATCGATAAACATCTCACCGTCCCAAATCATTGCTCCGTTTTTACCTTGAGTAATAACGAATTTTTTCGCATATTTTTTTAACTCTTCTCTCGCTGCTTTCAAATCCTGAGTCTGAGTAAAGTCTAGTGCTTCAGCATCGTTACAAAAGATCAGATCAAGTCCATCACCAATAATCTCAAGCATATTATCTCTGAAGAATTTAACCATATT
This sequence comes from uncultured Oligoflexia bacterium, assembly GCA_950060715.1. The sequence continues at coordinate 1,515 of CATLVA010000016.1, forward strand.
TGGATCACTCATTGTAAGTGATGTTTTTACACCATTTTCTCTTGCCAGCTTGACCGCTTTAACAGCAGCTTTTTGTCCTGTTGGCGAAGCCACAAGATAGCCCTCAACATAAAGCCATTTTGAATTCTTCAAGGCTTCTTCATCAATTTGTTCTTCATTAAGCGTTGCAGTAATACCCAAAAACGTATTCATGGTTCTTTCTGCATCATCAGTTACCATAACTAAGCACTTACCTGTTTCACCTGCAGGCAAATTCTCTTTGGTATTTTTTGTATCAACACCGTTTTCTTTCATATCAGAAAGATAAAAATGCCCAGTTTCATCATCTGCAATTTTAAAAGAGTAAAATGATTTTCCACCAAACTGAGAAACAGCAATTACTGAGTTTGCAGCACTACCACCACATTGCCTTTTAATCTCACCTTTTTGCGCCTCTGAAAGCTTTGAAACTAATTCTTTTTGACGATCAGACTCAACCAAAGTCATTAAACCTTTTTCTATATTATTTTCCCCAAGAAAATTTTCATTAACAAGAAACTCCATATCGACTAGAGCATTACCAATTCCGTAAACATCGTATTTCATGAACAATCCTTTTTTAATCTCAGTGTTATATCAAATATGCTTAATTATTGAAATAAATATCGTAATGAGTGGACTTTCCTTCCACAGTAAAGCTCGCTCCAGCAATTAGCGGCGGCGCTTTTTGGCTGCGTTTAATCACTAAACGATGACATTTTTGCTTCAAAATAGTGGCGACTGAACTGGCATCTTCATCGGCTCCGATCAATTGGCGCATAAAGACCATTTCTTTTTTGCTAGCGGATTTCTTATTAACCGCCTGATACATAGGATCGTAATAGATCACATCAAAACTCTCATCTAAGCATGCAGAGTTCTGCTCTCGAAAATGAAGAGCACTGAGCTCCTCAAAATTTGCCATTGAGTTTACGATCAAAGCTTGAAGAACGGGGTTTCGTTCACAGATTGAGATATTTCTCAGTCCCAACGCCACCATCATTAAAGTATCAGACATTAGTCCTGCAGTGGCATCCAATACCCTAAGGTCTTTATCAGTATCCGTTTTAACACCTAGCGCCCGAGCGAGATTTTCTTGATAAGGAGATCGTTTGTAGAAAGTCTTTTTATGTTTATCTAAAGTTTGCTTCACAGCAATAGATATAGGTCCAACTTCACCATGGCTTACCTTCATTACGCCCTGGTCCATTTCGATGACCAACTCAACAGAAGTAAGAGGTGCCAAAATTTTGGACTCTTTCGGGAATTTTTTTTCAAAATGTTCAAAACTTACGGTTTCACCGTTGATAACAATTTGCATTGGTTGATCATGGCCTAAAAATTAATTCATTCAATATTTTTCTCCATCACAAATACACGAAAATATGCTATTAAAAAACAATAAAAAGGAATCAATATATGACTAATAAAAGAGAGCAATTCCCGCACTATATCGGGATTAATAAAGATGAGCAGCAAGCGATGCTTAAATCCCTAGGGCTTAATAGCTTAGACGATCTCTACCAGCATATTCCAAATGATGTGAAGCTTGATGAACTAAAAATTGAAAATGCGATTGAACGTGAAACATTAAAAAAACGCATCACTGAGTTGTCCAATAAAAATAATATTAGAACAAGTTTTATTGGTGATGGCCTCGAAGACTTTGAAGTACCGCAAGTTACCTACTCCGTTTCTAAGATCAGAGGACTGACAACTGCATATACTCCTTATCAGCCGGAAAGAAGTCAGGGGACACTTCAATCTTTGTGGATATATCAAAACTTGATTTCTAAACTCACAGGTTTTGAAGCTATTAATGCATCTTTATATGAGCGCTCAACTTGCCTTTTTGAAGCACTTAACTGTGCTAGTAGGATTGCGAAAAAAAATCAGGTGATAGTAGCGGAGTCTATTTATCCTGGTGATAAAGAAGTTATTGATACTTTGGCCAAAGAGACAAATCTTGAAATTGTTTATGCTCCTATAGATAAGAAGACAAGTTTACTAGACACCAAGGCATTAGAAACTCTTATAGGAGAATCGACAGCTGCGATTGCTTTTCCTCAAATTAATAGTTTTGGAATTGTAGAGAATTTTAATGACCTGACAAAATTTGCTCACGATAAAGGAATCCTCGTCATCGCTCTTGCAGACCTTCACGCACTTTCAGACAATGGACTAGCAGAGCCTGCGACTTGGGGCGAGCGCGGAGCTGATTTACTGGTAGCTGAAGGGCAGTCTCTATGTCTTGCTCCAAACTACGGAGGACCAGGGCTGGGTATTTTTGGTGTTCGCTATAACGAAAACAATAAAACATTTATCCGCTCGACAGCAGGTCGCTATATTGGAAAAGCAAAAGATATTCAGGGTCGTGAATGTAAGGCGATTATTCTCTCAACCAGAGAGCAACATATTAGACGTGAAAAAGCCACGTCAAATATCTGTTCAAATCAATCGTTTATAGCGACTTTATGTGGAGCTGCTCTATTAGAGAAAGGCTCGACTGGTCTGCAAGATGACTTCACGAAAGCCAACCAAATTGCAAGACAAATTGCTAATGAGTTAACGACTTTAGAGGGTGTTGATTTAAGATTTGATGGAGCAGTATTTAATAAGCTGTGCCTCAAACTTAATTGTAATGTTGCAGAACTTATCAAAGAAGCTATCGAAGCAGACTTACATATCGGAGTGAATATTAGCGGTCGATGCGGCATTGATGAGCAACTGCTCTTGATCACAACCAGTAATCGCCATACAGCTCATGACACCCATAAGCTGGTGCGTTTTTTCAAGAAATTCTTTAAGCAAGGATCTATTTCAAACTCATTGAAGTCTATCCCACCTCATCAGCAGAGAAAAACGCAAACTAATATTCATAAGATGCAACCACAAGAGATCACTGAATATTATCAAAAACTAGGAAAACAAAACCTTAGTCCGGATGAGGGACTTTATCCTCTTGGAAGCTGTACCATGAAGTACAACCCTGAACTGAACGAGTGGGCTGCTGGTCTTAACCAATTCACTCAGACTCACCCTCAGGCACCTGAAGCAGATACACAAGGTAATCTCCAATTAATGTATGAGATTCAAGAAATTTTTAAGGCCATCACAGGTCTTCCTGCTGTCACGACTCAACCAGTTGCGGGAGCTCAGGGGGAATTAGTTGGAATTAAAATGTTTCAAGCTTACCACCGAGACCACAACCCAACTCAGCCTAGAGATGTCATTTTGATTCCTAGGTCAGCTCACGGAACTAACCCTGCAACAGCGACCATGGCGGGATATGAAGTTAAAAAAGTGGACGGCAAACAAGTTGGGATAGTAAGCCTTGAAGCAAGTGAATGCGGTCAAATTAACTTTGAACAATTTGAAAAGGTTCTAGCTGAATACGGTAACCGTATTGCAGGTATCATGATCACCAACCCTAATACTGCGGGGATTTTTGAAACGAACTTCAAAAAAATTGCAGACGCACTACACGAGATCGATGCTCTGGTTTATATGGATGGAGCCAATATGAATGCCATCGCAGGATGGGTTGATCTTTCTAAGATGGGAGTAGATGCCGTTCATAATAATCTTCATAAGACTTGGTCAATTCCTCACGGTGGTGGAGGTCCAGGAGATGCTATCGTAGCTGTCAGTGAAAAATTACAGGACTATCTTCCGGGTCTTCAATTTGTAAAAGAAAAAGACCATTACAAATCAGTAAGGCCATTGAAGTCGATTGGATCTTTTCATAGACACCATGGGAATTTCGCTCACAAGGTAAGGGCCTATACCTATTTAAAATATTTAGGTGCTGATGGGATAAAAAGAATGAGTGCCATTGCGGTATTATCTGCGCGCTATCTATATGATAAGCTCAAACAGACTTACCCTACACTACCAACGAATGCACAAGAAACACCTAGAATGCATGAGTTTATCCTCACGATTTCAGAGGATAGCTTTACTAGGCTCGCAGGAGCTGGAACTCCAAAGGCTCAGGCCATTGGAAGAATTGGAAAGCTATTCTTAGATCTTGGATTTCACGCCCCTACGGTTGCTTTCCCTGAGCAGTACGGACTTATGCTAGAGCCTACAGAATCATTTACAAAAGATGAGCTAGATGGGTTTACTGAAGTGGTTGAAACAATTCACCATATTATTAACGAGTACCCTCAGGTGTTACAAACTGTTCCACACTTCACACCAATTGATCGTGTTGAAGAGGTAGGAGCTAATAAAACCCCTGTTTTGAGTGAAAAGAATTTTAAACTCGATGAGATTATTGAGGATCGTATTCCAGCTGAAAAACTGAGAAACCTAACGAAAGATCAGATAATTAGCGAAATACTTAAAGCCCACGAAATCAAGCTAAACGCTTAAATTTATTAGATTTGCCGCCCTTTGGGGTGGCAAATTTTCATTTTCCCGACTAAACTTATCAAATAAACCTACCGATAAATCCCTCATAGGGAGTTCAAAATGAATCAAGCCAACAATTCAAGTGAAAATGCTCACGCTTTTGTTTTTACCTCAGAACCTTTATTCGCCAAAATGGTGACGCAAAAGATTGACCAAACCTTCAATCACCAGGTTCATGTAAAAGATGACTTTGAAAAATTACTCCACTCTATTACGGAAACTGACAATGCTGTTAAAGTAGAATTTCTAGTACTAGATTTAGACTCTCTAGCTGAGTTTCAATTTTCTAGACTATATAGGCTTCTAAGCGCTAAACAAATTCCTTGTTTAATCGCCAGTAGTGATCACTCTATCCTGCATAAATTAACTTATGAGATCGATGATAAATTTGTTTCATTTCTACCGAAGTCAATTCTCAATACAATGTTCAAAGAGACATTGATGCTTCTTTTAGAAAAATGCACGCCGAATGCAAAATTACAAAAAAGAATCAAAGATTTTTCACTAACTAAAAAACCAAAAAGTTTATACTTACTATCAGCTCTCTTATTTTTAGAGCCTGTATTTAAGGTACTCTACTTAAAAGCTTTAACTGGGTTTACTTGGGATACTGTTTTTAGAACTGTATTTAGTATTGAAGGAATCTGGCCAAACGTTGAGTTTTGGCTATTATTTCCTGTGGCCGGTTACGCTCTATTTGCTATCCGTAGTTGGAGTTTTCCATTTTTTATTATGCTTCAGGCCTATAGTTTGTATAGCTATTTCACTTACGAAGAATTTACATGGCCATATGTAGCGGAGACTCCGCATTTATCTACAACTGTATTACTTGCCTTCAACATGGCCTTAATTATTTACTTTTTGACTCCAGAAAACAGGAGACCGTTTTGGAATAAGACTCAAAGAATTTGGAGAGACTCATCTCGCTATGCCACCAATATTAAAACCAGCATTCAAAAGGGACAAAAAACTTACAATACCACTATCACCAATATCTCTAAGACTGGAGCTTACTTTACTAGTAAAGAGGAACATAAAGTTGGTGAGCGAATGAAGATCAATATTCAAATTGGTGACCGAGAAATGGATATTGATGCTCGTGTAAGAAGAATGCAACCTACGGCCCATAATGAATACCATGGCTATGGTGTTGAGTTCACCAGTGTTGATAAAGACGATAAGGAATTTATTAAAGATTACGTATCAGGACTTGTACACCGATTACAATAATTCCCAGGGGTGATTGGTAAAGATATACTCCACCCCTCGTGTTAGTTCTCGATCGATAATATTCTTAGACCTTGGATAGCCGACTCCAATTTTCTGATTGGCGCGTAGATGCTCTGCAATTTTATCTTGTCCCATCAACAGGTAATGACCCATCACACCTGCAAATTCTCCCTTTATCGCAACGTCACTAATTTCATTGAGATTTGTGAGCCCTACGAGAAACTTGTATTTACGCGGCAAGGTTGTGAAGCAATCAAAGACTCTAGGATCTAAACTTAAAAAGTGATAATGCTCCCCTGGGTTTAAATTCTTCAAAATAAAAAGAAGAATTGAATTTTGCTCCTGAACGGCAGGATAATCTTCCCATTTAAGTTCTATAAAAAAATGAAGCTTTCCACCAAACTTCTCCACCACTTCTTCTAAGGTGGGAATCTCAGGAACTTCTTGGCGCAGTTCACTAAAAGAATGCTCTGAAATTTTGAAATCCCTTTTCCAAATTCGCTCAAGCCCCGGATCATGATGAACAACCGGAATTAGGTCTTTAGTCCAGCGAATATCGAATTCTATACCGAAAAGGCCTTTATCCAATGCTTTTTCAAAGGCTGCCAGAGTATTCTCTTGGGTCTCTGAATTATCATGCCATCCTCGATGCGCTACAACCTTTGCCTCACTGCGTCTTGGGTGTTTTCGATAAGGAATATATTTAAAAATCCAATCAATTATATAAATCAAAATTTGCTGATATTTAGGCATGAGATTATTGTACCTATGTTTTCCGAAAAATGACATAAATTTGACAAAATTGCTTTCGACTTTGGTAATGTAAGCTATGAGAAAAGATGGGGTCCTTTTAATTCTCGCATTAGCGCTTGCTTTCTTGTCTGGAAAGATAATGTTTTCAATCCAGGATGAAAGTAAAATTGGTTTCAATGATTTAGAGAATATTCGAAACCTTCATAATGAATTGCGTGAGAACGTCGCTCCAAAAAGAAGACTTGATCTCAACCAAAACTATAACGATCCAGAAAAAATTAAATTACTTGAAACCACGAGAGACTTCTCATCGAAGACTATCACTCTGAATTCTTCTGAGTGTCTGCGTGCAAAGATCGAGCAAATAAGTTCTAGTTTCATCAATAAAGAAAACCTATGGCTGAGTTTTTTGTGCCACCAAATACAAGCACTGCCCATAAGTTTCTTCTCCTCTCCTCCCTATTTACATTCCAATGGCCTTAGCTATTCCTATATGCGCTACAGAATGATGAAAAACCCTAGGCTTGCTGATGAATTCCTCAACACTCATGCAAATTATATGCATATCAGTGAACTTAAGCGCCTTGATTTTAATGGAGAAGACTATAATCTTCGGTTCCTATTGAAGCTCTCTGCAGATGAGATCAATCATATCGTTCGAGAAACAAATGTTTTTATGAGTGATAAACATTATTTTATCCGAACGGGTCATCTAGCCTACTATGTCGTGGAAAGGTATAAGGCAGAAAACTTCTTTCGATTGGCACGTTATAAGATCTCAAAAAGTTATCCTGGTTGTGACCTGAATATCGTTGATATCTGCTGGGATAAGGTTCCTCATAACCTCACTAGCTTTTTATCCGAATCTTCATCGGTACTTTTTATTTTTACTATTATCTTTCTAATTGTGATTGCGTTTAATCTTTCCAACAGAATCAATAAACAGAAATTAGAAGAAGAGAGAAAAAAACACGCCCTGAGAGTCTTAACTCACGAATTGAGAACTCCTATCGCTTCTTTGTTACTTCAATTAAATAATCTTGAAACTGAAGACGTTTCCTCGGAACTTCGTGAAAAACTCGCCCAAATTGAAGGCGAAGTATACCGGTTGAAATTTCTTGCCGACAGAAGTCGAAGCTATCTTCAAACTGACCAAAAAAAATCTCAAGTTTTTCAAGAGGAGCAGCTGGATTCAATCGCTGAAATCATTGAGGAAAGTTTTCATGATTTTCCAACAGAAAATATAGGTCTAACGGTCAAGTTTGATGCTAAAGCATCTATCGACCCTTACTGGCTAAAAATCTGTTTAAAGAATTTAATTGAAAACTCTATTCGATATGGAAAGTCGCCTATTGAAGTTTTCCTAGATGGCAGCGAATCTGAAGTCATTATTACAGTCCAAGATGGTGGAGAAATTCCCTATCTCAACATGAAAGAGCTTTTAAAAGCCAAGCATAAAAATTCAGTTGGTCTAGGAATTGGACTAAGTATTGTTTATAAAACCATAAAGCAGATGGGCGGAAAAATTACACTTGAACCAAACCCAACGCGCTTTACTATTCGCATCCCAAGGAGTCGAAATGGCAAAAATTTTAGTAGTTGAAGATGACAAGAGCTTAGGGCCTGCTCTAGTTGAGAACCTCAGAAAAGAAGGTTTTGATGTCACACTAAAAACAAGTTTAGCTGATACAAAAACTGCTTCTTTCGGAGAAATGGACTTAGTCCTTTTAGACTGGATGCTGCCTGATGGACAGGGAATTGACCTTCTCCGTGAAGTTCCAAAAGGGCTACCAGTTATACTCTTGACCGCGAGAACTGACTTGGTCGATAAAGTGCTTGGTCTAGAATCTGGGGCCATAGACTATGTGACAAAACCTTTTGAGCCTAGAGAGCTTATCGCAAGAATTAGGGCCCACGTAAGGTCTAAAAAAGATAAGGTTGAATTTGCAGAAGATAAAATAGAAAGTGGAAACCTAATCCTTAATCGAAGCGAAAGAAAGGCTTATTTTAATGAGGAAGAAGTCATTTTGACGAAAATGGAATTTGACCTTTTGTTCTTGTTAACCAGTTCGCCAAAACAGATTTTTTCTCGGGAGAAATTATTAGATAAAGTATGGGGATACGAGAATTACCCTACCACCAGAACAGTGGATACTCATGTGCTACAAATTAGGCAAAAAATCTCAAATGAGGTGATTGAAACTATTAGAGGTATTGGCTATCGGTTCGGAGAGGCATAGAATACCCCTATGAATAAAAATAAATTATATGTAGGCTCCTTTGTCGGATTTATGTTTCTAGTGGCCCTAGTGGTTTCGCTTATTATGAGTTTTCACTTCCAGCAGGATGTTTCGAAAAAGAGGTTTGAATTAACTCAAAAGTATAAAGACATCAAAGATATTGAATATAAATATGATGCTCAGAGGGGCAAAAGGCTATATCAAGACCTCTGTTTAAAATGCCACGGCCAACAGGGCCGAGGAAACTCAATGTACCCTCCCCTTTACGCAGCCGAGATTGTGTTGGATCAAAATCCAAAACGTTTAATTAAAGTTGTTACCCGCGGACTTCAAGGACAAATCAAACGAGAGGACAAAGTATTTAATGGTCTCATGCCCGCATTTGGAGCTATTCCATCGACAGACCTAGCTCATCTTGTGAATTACGTGAGAATGAGTTTTGGAACCCCCAAACATCAAGAGGTAAATGCTGTTAATATAATCAAAATTAAGATCGATACTGTTGAACAGACTAAAGCTTGGACAGAAGAGACTCTATAAGTTTCATCTCTCCAGAAGCGATACTAAAATCCTTCTGATAGAAATCTTTTCTAAGCTGTGTTTTGTCTTGAGTTTTTTGAATTGCTTTTATCAATTGAGCCTTTCGCGCCATGTAGTTCTTTTTAAATTCGTCGAAAGATGTTCTCGAAGCTATTAATTCTTTTTCAATCTTATTAAGGACTCCCAGATCGCCCAATTCGTACAAAACTGAATAGCTCAATAAAACAAACTCTGAAGTTCTTCTCTGTGCGATTATTTTTTTCAGAAGTTGAAGAGCTTTATTTTTAACGAGCTTTTTTTGTTCAGAATTAAGATCAGTTATTTGATAAGATCGAATATATTTTTTTAAAACATCATCAATCCCTCTTACAAAAAGACAATAATTATTCAACTGCAAATACTCTGCAGAATCAGAGCTTTTTAAAATCTGCTCAGTGGTTTTAGCCTCATTATACTTTATCAGATCATCAACAACTTTTTGAATTTCTGACAGTTGTTCTTTTTTGAGTTTAAGAGCTTGAGTTCGCAGATCACTACACTCACTGGCAAAGGCTTGAAATGAGAAACATAATAAAATAATAAATAATTTCATCGCTCAATTATAATCTCCATTTGATTTGGGGGCAAATAAGAGCTACTTGTTCTTTCTAAAATAAGTGATAAAAATAAAGGTATGATCTACCTTATCGATGATGAAATAGATGTTGCTTCGACTTTGGCCGAACTTATTGAAACCGGCCTGGGTTATACCGTAACGACTTTCTCAAGTTTAGATCAATGCATTGAAAAGCTAGAAAGCTTTAAAGATCAACCCGATGCAAGCCTCATTATTTGTGATATTCTGATGCCGACAGGAAGTGGTCTTAGACTCAAAGACTATATTCAGAAAAGAAATCTAAA
>CATLVA010000017.1 GCA_950060715.1 uncultured Oligoflexia bacterium
GTATAAGATCAGCTGCACTATTACCTTCAGCATAAAAGCCTTCATTTCCGATCACACCGTAAGCAACATACCTAGATAAGCTTATTGGCTGAGCCGTTTTAAGTGAAAGTCCCATCGCAAGACCTGTGATAGCGCGACATTTACTTTCTTTGGTTCTAATAGAGATATCAAAATTATCTACGCTAAATCTTTGTTGAGTTTCCATCTCCACCACTACAATTTCTCTCGCCCAATCATTTGAAATAGACTGCATACATTGACTATAAATGGCCTGAGGCTGAATACCCTCTAGTGTTAATCTTTCTCCCTCTAATATTGCTTGAAACGTTGGAAGGGCGTAAGGAATATGACCAACCTGTCCCCTCGTTGAACGACGTCCGTATCTGTTATGGGTTGGTGCACCTCCATTATATCCACCATTATACCCTCCAGAGTCTCTTCCATATCTAGGTCTAGGCGTCGGCGCAGGTCTAGGTGTAGGTATTGGCATGGGTCTTGGTGTAGGTCTAGGATTTGGATCAATTGTGACGTAATCACTATCTCCACTACCATGAGAGTAACTAGTTTTTGAAACTTCTTTTAATTGAATAATGGCCTGCTGAACTTGAGCGAGCTCTGTATTAGACTTTGCTTGAATATTATTTTCTAATAATTGAACCGCAGCATAGGCATCGTCGATAATTTGCTTCTCTACTTGGGCCCTATCATTACGCCTTCCATTTCTTCGCCCATAATCGGCAAAACTTACGGTTGAACTTAAAAGGATTACGGCTCCTAAGGCCATAGCTTGCAATTTCATATTGATCTCCTGGTTGTTTTGAAACTGGTAGGCATCAAATACATTTAGGCAGCTTTTATCTCCACGGAGAAAATTGAAAAGACCCTGAAAATTTTTCAAAAATAGATTAAACTATTCCTATGAAAAATGAACTCGTGGATTCCATTGAAAAATCAATCGCTGAGCGCGATGAGAAAGAATTCACACAGAAAACGGACGAATACTTCAAGCTTCCTCTAACTGAGACTGAGAGCTTAGGGGCACTAAATTGGTATTTTCGAATCGGACTATTTCGCCAAGGCCTAAAGCGAGCATTGACTCTGCAAGAAAGCTCAACTTTGCCCGGTTTTTTTCAAATACCTATTGCACGTTTTTTAAATTCTTTAGGTTTAAGTTTTCATGCCATTGATATGGTTAAAAACAACACGACTGAAAATATTGAGGATTTATTTTTCAAAGCGAGTATCTACTATACCAATTATCATTATCAAGAAGCTCTACATACCTATGAAAAAATCCTCACGCTGACTCCTAATTTTCTGCAAGAACAACCACCGGCCAGAGTACTAGGCTATTGTGATACTCTGAGCGCCACGGGAAAAGCAGATGAGGCTTTCGAGATAGCACAAGACCTTCTCCCTCGTGCGACTAAGGATATTGATATTTTCATTATATTCAGTGCTTGTGCAGAATACCTTTGTGTGCAAAGAAACTTGAGTTTAGTTCCTGCGCAACTAGAGGCTGCCCGCAAGTTTATCGTAGAGAAAGAAAAGAAAATTGATTACGCTTTATTTATAAAGTGGCAGGGGGTTTATTTCTGCCTCAATAATGAAAGAGATAAAGGTCTAGCTCTCATTCAAGAGGCGATATCGATCTTTCAGCAACTAGGAATAAGAGAGGAAGCGTGGTTTGATTGTATGTATTCTCTTTATGAGTTCGGTGGAATTAAGACTGATAAAATAATCAAGATTATGAATTATCCGGGATTTCCTCCTAAGCTTCGTGAAATCTGGTGTGAAAAATCTCCGATTCTTTCTAGAGAATATAACCTTCCCGTAAATCAGAGTGCTAATCTATTTATCGATTTTTTTGCAAATGAATACAGGCTCGATGGTGTGTGGCATTGGTCACTCTCTAAAGAATTGAGCTTATTATACTGCGTGGCCTATGCTGGAGAACAAGGTCTCAGCTTTCCTAAAGCCTCGCTAAGCCTATGGCCCGATGAACCCTTTTCCTATCTTAACTTTGAGGACCGACTCTTTAAGCTTATCAAAAGGTGCAAGCAAAAATACAAAATAGAAATAGTTGTAAGGGATCAGAGAATCTTTATAGTTGAACCGAATGCTGTGGGTTATCTAGGGGAACCCAAATTAAATAAACCTAGTTTTCTAGCAAAAAATCTCCGTTTCAAGGCCAAGGATGTCTCAAATTACTATCAAATAAAAAGTTCCCAATTAAGCCAATGCCTTAATTTCTGGATCGAGAAAGGCTGGATTAAAAAACAGGGACATGGCCCTAATACCTCCTATATTAAAGTATAATTATTTCATCTAAATTGACTGAGAATACACCTGTGGTATGACTCTGTGCATGAAAACTTTAAAATCTATAGCTACCCTTTCAATACTACTTCTGAGCCTAATGGCCTTTGCCAAAAATGGGATTGACCGTGGAGGCGGAGGTGACCATATAGAGCCTGAAATCAGGGCGATAGCTAAGAGTATTCATGAATCAATTAAAGACATTCCTCTCTATCGTGATTTTTATAAAATCCCAATGTCTAAATTTGAAAAGCTTATCAAGAACGCTGAAATAGATACGACTTATGATGAAATCTCAGTACTCAATCAAGAGACTGGAGAATATGAGATTAAAACCGCCTGGAATAACTACAAGGATTTTATAAGAATCAATATTCCTCGCTGGGATGCTATCAGCTCGCCTGTTCTCAAAAGACGACTAGTTTTCCATGAGTTCCTAAGCCTAATGGAGCTTGAGTGGAATAATTATTATGTGATTTCCGATACCCTTTATGCGGATTCGAACCTAGTTCCTCAAAAAGTTGAGCTGGGTATTATGGAAGAACTAGATGAGCATCAACGTTATTTCGCAATGAACTCTGTGCCTAAGGGTTCTAATCGAGATATTGATACCTCTCTAATTGTATTAAATAGCGTTTATACTTACAGTATTGAAAGGCTTTTAGAGATTTATACTTCTTTAAGTGAGAGACCAGAGCTATTAAGTAACGAACGCCAAATTGCTAAAATTCAATACCTCGTACTAGATATTATTAACCGAGCAAATATGTTTATGCAGGACTATAATTATGTGCAGGCCAAAGCTCCTGCTGATGCCATATATGATATTCAGCTTTCTGATGTCATGCTAAAAAATATACAGGTCAGCGCTCTTTCACTCAAGGTTTCAGACTTAATAGATAACTCAGCTGCCTATCAAAATTACTTGCGCAAAGGGTTTAATTCGGATTCAAAAGAGGATCTAATGCGTATGACCCGCCAGTATCGAGATGAAGCTCAAGTAGCGAGAGCAGCACTGAATACCACAATTGAAACTCAGCTTCTCATTTTTCAAGACTTGAAAACGGATAGAAGCTTAAATCGAGGGTTAAAAACGCGAGCGAGATTTCTTGAGCAACGTTTTATCATCACTCAAGAATTACTGGTACTGACGCCACAATAGAGACCGTGTAAAAACTTCTCTATCTTTTCGTTTTTCTCCATAGAGAAAAATGCTTATCAAGGGTAGTTTCCTCTTAAACAACTGGAGGAAATACCCATGAAAACAATCTTTCTACTTTGCTTATTTTCAATTAACTCAGCTTTTGCTTTTCAACAGATTTATGAAAACCTTGATAAAGCATCAGAAAACTTAAACCGCGATTATGACAAACTTCCTGCTGAAAATATCGCCGAAGTGGATCAGATTGCCATTCAAATGGAAGAACTCTCCGCTAGATTAGTAGAACTTTCTACTTATGTTGAGCAGTCTTATATGGCCAAGGTTACTGTAGGTAAGAAAAATTATTTGATTGAATTTAAAAATATTGATGACTTTGCTTCTCAATGTGAACAACAAGTAGATGTTCACAACTGGGGAGAAGAACTTGTTATGGTTCAATTTAATAGTCAGTCAAAAAAAATGAAAACAGTATCACCAAATCCCCTATACCGTGAAAAGGCGGTGGTGTGTAAGGTTGCTCAGGCTCTTATGACTGAAATCGCACCTAAAATTATGTTTCCAGAATTTGATAATATAATCGTTGGATGGTTTCACTATCAACCACTAATAGCAGTGGGAGAAACTCACCAGGAAAAAGTCAATTTTTGTGAGAGTTTCGTCCATGTAAAAGAGCGTTTTCCCTTCCACAAAATGATGGTTAAATACGCAGATGAGGTTGGTGGAAAATACAGAATGAAAGACAATTCAAATGGAAATTCTTGGTATGATGCCCAGGCAGTATGTCGAGAAGCAATGACCCTAATGTTCTAATAAAAGATGGCCTCTGCTAAGCAGAGGCCTCTCTATTTTTAATCGATAATAATATAAGGATTAACTAATTGACGCTTTAAAAGAGATCTCATTTTAGTCTCTTTATTCATATCAAAGTATGCCATTAATGCACCCTCTGATCTTCTTTGCTCTTTATAGTATGATTCAATAAAGCTTTCAGCCTGAGATTTTAACCAGTTTGGAAGTGGTAAGAATCCAAGACCTAATTGCCCAAGATTTAAAAGTGATCTGAATCTTCTTACCTTATCTGGTTGTTCGTAATAGTAAGCCGTCGCCATCTTACTAGAGAACTTATGCTTATTTACCATAAGGTTTTTAATAACTTTCTCACCATCTTCTACTGCTTTAAAAAATCCATAGCTAAGTCTTTCACCAACTTGGTCAAATTCTCCAGAAGTTCTTCTTAGACGATTGTTTCCTTGTCTAACGGCTCCGTAAAAAGCATTCCAACCATAGGTATCCCAAGCTTTGACAATCTTATTACTTTCAAGAACATTTAAACCAATTCTTGATTCATAAATAGAAGAAAAGATATGGTCAGCTTCAATTTTTGTTAGTCCTAATTCAGACTCTGGAACCATGTCCATATAATGAAGAAGCATGTTTTGATAAAAAAGTCTCTGCTCTAAAACTTGATCATGAACTTGAACAATAATAGTTGATACTAGGTTTAAAACCGGTACATTATCAAATTGCTTTTTAGCGAACTCTAGAGCTCTTGTTACAACTTCGTAAGTCACATTTCTTTTAAAGAAATATCTTGGATCTTCAGTACTCGCAATAATTCTTAAGTCTAGTACTTTCAGTGCTTTTTTCAATTCATCACTGAATTTCTTTAGAACACCACGGCTTTCAACCTGTGCGAAAATTTCATCTACTTTTACATTTTTAAGATTTTCAATAGAGTCTCTAACCGCCCAAATGCTCTCTTGAGCCTCTGGTGATTTATCTGAACTCTCCTCTAAGTGTGCGATAAAACCATCTAACTCAGCATCGTATCCCTTTTGCTGCATACGACGAATTTCTGATTTAATATCGTTTTTAACTTGCTCAAGGTATGGTCTTAAAGAGAAATTAGAAACCATATTCATTTGAACATAAGTCACCTTACCCGATTGATCTTTCTCAAACTTAAAATGCTTATTAAATCCCTCCAGACTCGCAAAGCAAGAAAGACTCGTCAGCATAACTGCAAGTGCAATTAATCTTACCATTAGAAACTCCTTTTCAATTTGGTGTTAAATCTATTGTAACTCCCCTCTGAATAGGCCCCAAGTAATGTAAGAAAAAGAAATTATTTTACCGAATAAGTAAACTCTAATTGAAGTTCTTTTTGACCAGAGTCCTTTGGTATTTTTGGAAATTTATCTAACGACATAAACCAGCTATCTACTGCTGCATGAACTGCAGGCTTATTAGATTTAATATTAAGTAGATCAAAATGGCCTCTGCGCTGGATTTGAAAGCGAAATAATACAGAATCTTTTTTGGTCATTTTAATTTTTGGGAAGAGTTCCTGATTAAAAAAATCCACGATAGTTTGAATATACTTTTTTAATGCTGGGTTATCATCAGTAGGTTTTGTACTAATGAGTTCCACTTTTTCAGTTACAATCTTTTTACCATGAAAAGACTTACGAACTTTTTTTTTCGTCACTTCATTTTTTTTAGGTGAAATAATGCGGACATCTTCGATACTGAACTTAGCATGAGCATGAAAAGTTAATAATAACATCGTGATAACTAAAATCTTCATTTCTGCTTAGGCTCCATTGGTCTTCGACCGACTGGCAAGTCTAAGTCATGATCCATCGCCCAGCGGTCTTTTATAAACTCTTGTCTCTCAATTTTATAATGATCAAGAGACTCGTCTAAAGTTTTAAGCTTACTTTTAAGTTCTGTTTGCAATAAAAGACTTTCTTGTTTTTTCTGTATTAAATTATCAATCGCTAATTGTTTTTCTCGCAATAGATCGTTAATTCGTTGATCATAATCGGCTGCCACTTTCAATCTTTGTTGATCAAAGGTCCAAATAAACTTATTGATCCCGGCGAGCTGTTTTAAAAAACCTTCTTTTCTTAAGATAAGAATCTCACGGTATTTGCTGGCTTCAAAAACTCTATCAGCAAGTTTTCGAGAGAAAAAATTAATTTGAATTCCTCGAGGAATATAAGAACGACCCTGCCAACAAGGAGCAAAGTCCTGGACGAATAAGCTGAAATAATTATCTTCAATAGTCCTAAGAGATCCGCGACAAAACTTACCAGTATCCTGATTATTTACTTTAAAATAAACAACGCCTCCGGCCTTGAAAAACTTAGTGTTATCATTTTCCACATGCACTTTAAAAATTGTGCCTTCGTTATTTCTATCTGTGACTCTTCCCATAAAGTTACTATAGTCAACTTTAGGGTCAATGAAGTTATTATTATCTCCTAGGACGACACCCTCAGCAGGTAGATTTGGAGTGGCCACAATGGCCATAACTTCCAAAGATAAAAACAATAATGTGGAGACAAAACACTTCATTACTTCTATTATGAGGCAAAAGCTTAAAAAATATAAGGGGGAGCAATGGAATTTTTTATTGATACGGGAGATATCGAAGAAATCAAAGAGAGTTATTCTTGGGGTTTAATCGATGGTGTAACAACAAACCCAAGCCTAGTTGCTAAGACAGGAATTGACCAAAAAACTCTGATAACAAATATTGCAAAAATTGTAGATGGCCCGATTTCAGCTGAGGTTATCTCAACAGACTCAGAGGGAATGCTTAAAGAAGCTTATGAATTAGCGAAAATCCATGACAATGTGGTTATTAAACTTCCTATGACCATTGAGGGAATGAAAGCTTGTCATCAGCTATCAAAAGATAAAATTAAAACGAATGTGACACTTATTTTCAGTGCTAACCAAGCTCTTCTTGCTGCTAAAAACGGTGCAACTTATGTTTCACCATTTATTGGAAGGTTAGACGATATTGGGCAAACGGGTACTTATCTGATTCAGGAAATTCGTCAAATTTTTGATAATTATGGCATGGACACTAAAATTCTGGCCGCTTCCATTAGACATACTGATCACCTTAAGGCATCGGCTTTATTAGGCTCTGATGTGGCC
Source organism: uncultured Oligoflexia bacterium (assembly GCA_950060715.1). The sequence continues at coordinate 7,433 of CATLVA010000017.1, forward strand.
ACAATTCCATTTAAAGTGTTAAAACAACTATTTAACCACCCTTTAACTACAAGTGGTTTAGAACAGTTTTTAGCAGATCACGCAAATTCTCAGAAATAACATAATATTTAACTCAAGTATTACCCGTATTATTCCGACATGTTTTGTAGGGAATAAACGGGGCATACTTGAAATATATACTCTTTCTTTCATTCATTGTTTTATTTGGCTGCCAGCCTACTGAAGAAAGTGCAGACTTAAGCCCAAACACCACGACAAAATCTAGCGCAAGTGTAGAACCAACTAAATGGTCTTCAATTGAAGCTTTTCCATTAAAGATAAATTTTGGAAGTGACTTCAATCAATCTGAAAACAACGCTTTAGAGTCCGCGACCTCTAGCTGGAATAGTCTTAATTCAAACTCAATCACCTATTTTGAAACGGGGAAAAGTAATTTCTCAACCAGAAATAATCTGGATGAATTCAAAGACGCAGAACTGGGAATTTATAAGATATTTAATTGGCCAGACGATATGCCAGGTACTGCACTGGCCGTAACTCAGATTTTCGGAAAACGAACTTCTGGTGGTTATATAAAAATTGATCATGCAGATATATTGATTAACTATGACTTTTTTGACTTTAGTTCTGATGATAGTTCATGGGGATATGATCTTGAAACTGTCGTGGTACATGAGCTTGGTCACCTACTAGGACTTTATCACGAAAATACTTCTGCTGATCATTCGGTAATGTACCCTACTATAAGTCGTTATCGCTTTAACAGAACACCACATGAACACGATGCTGAAAATCTATCAGAAAAATATCCTCTAACAATTAGTAAATCAGTAATGGCCGAAGCTACTTCTACAGAAGAAGAAGTCATTCTTGTGCTTGAACTACATGCTGACGGGACGGAGGTAAGGAGAATAAAATGAAAGTATTATTTGCATGCTTATTAATTTCAACGACAGCTCTGGCGCGTACAGGAGATGTTAGCTATGCCTATGAAGTGGAGAGGCAACTTGACTTCAATACTGAAAGGCAACCACAGTCAGAAGATAATTTAAACAAAGAAGATTCTGAGCAACCTGAAGTTCAGGGGCAAGAACTAGAACAAGAACAATAGAACAAAAAAGGCCCATGGATATGGGCCCTTTTTTTATTTAAAATCAAATGATTCTGAAGCGACGTTTCGAATGACCACATCTTTTTCACCTGCGTAGTTCAGGATAAAAGCAAGATTCAATAAAATGACAACTATAACAAATTTCATATCAATAATATCGTTTTAATCAATACTAAACTTAAGTTATTTTTTACGTCTTTTAGATGATTTATTCAGCTTTTTGTATACCTGTTTCTTTTGGTCCTCTTTAGCTTTCATAATCTTTTCTAATTTCTCAGACACATCGTTTAGCTCTTTAATAAGCTCTTTTTTGATCAAGGCAGGACTTTTTACGATTTTTTCATAGTCTTTGATCTTCTTCTTATCCTCAGTAATCAGTAACTGACGCTTGTTCACTTCCTCTTTGGTCATACGATAAATGGCCATATCTGCTAGATACTCTGAGTAATGAAATTTCTTTTGACCTAGATATTCAACGAATGCTTTTCTATTGGCTTTCTTTTCAGCTTGAGCATAATGCTTTTCTTTAATGAACCTAATGATCTCATTATTTTTCTCAAGTCTTTCTTTCGCATCATGGATAAGAAGTTCATACCTGGTTTTGACAACAGCAAGTCTTTTGTGAGTGAAGATTTCAATAATATCTTCCGGGCCATCCAAAACCTTTACCCCGCGCTCTGAAATCAAAGTATAGTTAGGACTCAATGAAGTTGAAACCCCCATAGTTTTTTCAACTTCAGCTAATGTAGGTTGCTGCCCGCGTTTAAAAACTAACTCGATCATGATTTCATTATCAACAGACGAGTCGATATAGTCTTTAATAAAATCATTATCAATATGCTTATTTAAATGCTTATAGATTTTTTTGGCATCATATCCACGAGGAAGTTCAACGATGTAAATCTTGTTATCAATTTCTTTGAACCCCATTTTAAAATGAACTTTACCAGTTTTTTCAAATTCAGGTTTTTCTGAGTAATTCCTAACCCATGGTCTAATTTTTTTAGGGCTTCCTGTTTCAATACATTGAATCATGGATGCCACAATATCCTTATGGTTGAAGCTTGGAATAACAGAAGAAAATCCTGTTCCAATTCCTTCCGCACCATTTAAAAGCATGATGGGAAGTTTTGGAAGTAGCCCCAAAGGCTCCATTACTTTTTCATCGTAATTGGGCACCATTTGTACTTGGTTCATATCATCAAAAAGAAGTACTTTCGCTACTTCACCAAGCTTACATTCGATATACCTACCGGCAGCTGCTTGGGTTTCCATTCTTTCCCCAAAATAACCTTTCTTATCAATAAGCGGATAGTTATTTGAAAAGGTAAAATCTTGGGCCAAATTAACAATAGAGCTCTCAATTGAAGCAGGTCCGTGCGGGTGAAGTGTCAGTACTAACCCAGTTAGTCCTGTAACCTTCATAAGCCCTTTATTTTGATTTCTCCAAAGAGTGAATAAAATTCTTCTCTGAGAGGGCTTCAGACCATCTTGTAGGTATGGTATGGCTCGATCCATTAAAGTATAAATCTGATAATTTCTATACTCGTCTTTTACAATTTCTGTAAGTGAAATTTCTTCTAAATCATGTAAATATAAGTCTTCCATCTATCTTCTCTTTGTCGCTTTTTTTGCAGTTTTCTTTGCCGCTTTTTTAGCGACTTTTTTTGTTACTTTTTTTGCCGTTTTTTTCGCTGTCGTTTTTTTGGTAACTTTTTTAGCGACTTTTTTGGCCTTAGCAACTTTTGGAGCTGATGATTTAGACGACTTACCAGAAGTCAGTTTATCACCAGTGTAATCTTCATGATCTATTAAAAGGTCTTTTCGAAGTTGAGTGTCTTTTCCAAAACAAGTATGCATAGTCAACTTAGCATCTTTCTCATCTTCGATGATGATCTTAGTATAAGAATCACGTCCTAAAACATACTTAAATGCCTCTGGACTCATCTCCCCTAGACCCTTATTTCTTTGAATTTCTTTAATCTTAACTTTGCCCTCTCTCTTAATTTTCTCAAGTTCGTTCTCACTTTCAGCATAAATAGGTTCTTTATCAGTGATCACTTCAAATAGAGGTGCTTTGGCAATTTGGATGGCTCCCATTTCAAAAAGCTCAGGCCAAAAAGTGTAAAAGAAATTTGTGAGGAGTGTGTTAATATGCCCGCCATCAACATCCGAGTCAGCCAAAAATACAACCTTTGAATAACGAAGCTCGGATATATCCTCTACCTTCTGACCAATAACTAAACCTACAGAAGCCATGATATCTGAAAATTCTTGGTTATTTAGGACGTCTTTAATAGAGGCCTGAGTTACGTTCATTGGCTTACCTCGAAGGGCAATACCACCTTGATACAGTTTATCTCTAGCTGAACGAAGACCACCAATTGCCGAATCCCCCTCACAAATGAATAGGGTGCAATTTTCTCTGTTCTTTCTCTCGTTGGCATCAAGTAGTTTTTCAACTCGTTGTTTTTTTTGTTTACGACCTTTTTTAGAGGCGTCTTTAAGAGCGGCAAACTTCTGCCTACTCTTAGCTCTATCTATAATTAACTCAAGATAATCTTTATTATTTCGCATGAACTTGGCCATATACTTTGTCATATGCTGCTCAATGGCTTTTTCTAAATGATTATCACGAACCAGTTTTCTTTTTGTCTGAGACTCAAATCTTGGGTTAGGCATAATTATACCGATGACAAAAGTCATCCCACCTAGGATATCGTTATCAGTCAAAGTTACTTTTGCTTTTTTAGCATCACGTTCTAATTTGTCTTTGAGGATATTAATGAAATATCTTTTCACTCTATCGTGATGAAAACCACCATCATAAGTAGGAGTAGAGTTTACGAAAGAGATTGAAGATTTACTCTCACATCCACCAGTCCCATCCTTGAAGCTTTGTAGTATGTATGAGAAGAAGAAAGAAGAAAAAACAAAAAAAGACAAATTGCTATTATTAATGCCAATCAGACTTAATGATTAATTAATGATCATCAAAGAACTTTCCTTTTTAAATCTCAGAAAAATAAAAACATTCAATGAAAAATTTTTACCTGACACAAACAT
>CATLVA010000018.1 GCA_950060715.1 uncultured Oligoflexia bacterium
TTGTGGTTGTCGTAACAACCTTAAACTCAGCCAGTGCATTAGAGATAAACAGAAAACAAATTAGTATCTTAGTAAGCGTGTGCAGGGTGGGCTCCTATGCTAATATTGAATTGTAGGGCAATTCTTTGTTCACGCTCTAAACTTTTATAGTCTATTTGATCGTACTGTAGCCTAATCGCTGAGAACTCAGATGAAACAAATGCAAGTAGTGCTGAGTAAGCTTCTGTGTCCACATTCTCATCGCTAAATTGAACATCAAGAGATTCATATTGTGCTTGTACATACCAGCGGCGGTCAAGTTGGTAACGCATAAAACTCATCCAGCCATCAAGTTGCTCTCTTTCTTCGCCTCGGCGATATTTTTTAAGAAATTCAGTCGACCAAATAAATGAGTTGTAGATACTTTTAGATGCAGGTCTCCATTTAAAAGTTAGATCACTTCCTTGAAGAGCGGTGTAATTTGAGTTTTCATCTTCGGAGTCTTTGGGTGCATAATTCATACCAGAGAGTCCCCGCTCAAGAGTTAAGTTATCTGTAATATCCCAAAGATTTTTCCAGCGAGCAGTAGCCGCCATAGCATGTTTTGACTCACCAAAAAGGGTTTCGTTATTAGGTTCAAATATTTGAATATTTAACTCACTAAACCAAGAGGTCGGTATTAGAGTAGAGTAGCCAAAACCCGCCTGAGTAAGACCATCGCCTCCAAAAACAGCTTGTTGTATCATTGGTCTATAAATGAAAGGAAGTGCGTGAGTGTGAACAGCATTATATTTTCCAAAATTCACATAGAATTGACCGGCCTTTAAAGTGTGGCCAGAAATATTTATCGTTTCAATGAATGCTTCTTCAACATGGAGGACAAAATCTTCATGGCCTGAATGTTCCTCCTCTTCCTCCTCTTCTTCCTCATCATGGTGAGCACCACGTTCTTTGTGAATACCAAGTGCCACTTGCGCTCTAAAATAAGCGTCAACGTCTGAAGTGAATTGCATTTCCACTTCTTGCATTGAAAATCAATCTTCATCGTTGTCGACTTCATGGTTTTCCATAAGCATCAATGCATTGATACTGGTTGCAGGATTAAAAGTATTTCCGCGAGATCGTAGCATCGTATTTTGTGCATATAGATTGGTAGTTATGAATAAACAGATAATTATTAAACGCATTTTGGGCCCTTTTTTTAAGAGCGTCACTGTATAAAAACTTACTTAAATGGTCAAAGGATGCTGCCCTTAATGGGCAGCAATAAGTTGTGGTGCTTCTTTCTGGGAAGTGGGAGAAAAGCGTTTGGCTTTCCATGCTTTGAGTTGATTTAAGATGTCCTGTTCTAGGAGATCGAACAGACTTAAGGGGTCATCGTGCTTGGCAGATGCTTTGAAAGTTGACTCTAAAGATTGAATCACAAGCTCTCCGCGAACTTTTCTAAAAGGCATAGTCATTTTGAGCTTAATTTTTGCATTGTTCGGCGCAAAATCTCTTAGCCTTTCAATCCTCGCCTTGATCTGGGATTCGACCTTTGGTTCAAGGTAAACACCAAACTCCATGAGTGAAAAGTTTTTGTTTAGTATCATAACTTAACCTCCTGATATTTAATTAGATGGTTTCAATCTTTTGAGCGTCAAGGGTCGAACCTCAAAAAAAATTTCGCTTGGCGTGATATCTTTTGTCTATCATTTAATAGGTTTTTAAGAATTGGAATTATTGCCTCCTCTGGTAAGCTAACAGCAAGCTATTATTTAGGAGGTAGTTATGAATTTAAATACAGGAATCAATGAAGGAAAAAGAGAAGAAATTGCGGGATCCCTTGCAAGGCTTTTAGCGGAAACTTACACGCTATATCTTAAAACTCATAAATATCACTGGAATGTGACAGGGCCAATGTTTCAAACTCTTCACCTTATGTTCGAGCAACATTATAACGATCTTGCGTTAGCCGTTGATGAGATAGCAGAAAGAGTAAGAGTTTTAGGTGTTAAAGCTCCTGGTTCTTACAATGAGTTTGCTGAGTTATCTCAGATTAAAGAAGATCCAACTAAGGATACAGAAGCCACTGCAATGATTAAGAACTTACTTCAAGACCACGAACAAGTAGTGCGAACCGCTAAGGAAATTCTTCCACAGCTTGAGGGAGCTAATGATGAGGGGACAAACTCATTGTTAGGCGCAAGAATCGAGTATCATGAAAAAACGGCATGGATGTTAAAGAGTTTATTAGGATAAAAAAAAAAGGCCCTGAACGGGCCTTTTTTTAATAATCTGAATCAGAGCTAGATTCTAAGCTTTCATCTTCTATGACTTCAGATTGGCCAGATTGGCCAGCATCTGTATCTTCTAAAATGATTGCCGTATCGTCGCCAGCAGATTCATCATCCATAGAGTCTGCGAAAACGTTGAAACTTAGAATAAGGCAGATCAAAAGTAATTTTTTCATCAATTCTCCTTGGTTTTTTCCTAGTATCAGCCCATACTGGATGCAGGTAAAATCGTTTTATTTACCAATTTAATTAGGATAAAACTATGCTTAATCTCAACTATAAACACCTGTATTATTTCTATGTGGTGGCCAAAGAAGGTTCGGTAAAGCTTGCAGCCGAAAAATTATTTGTTTCTCAGCCTACAATAAGTGACCAAATAAAGCTTTTGGAAGAGTATTTCGGTACAAAACTCTTTGAAAGAAGAAATAGGGGGGTCTATTTAACGGCTGATGGAGAATTGGCATTGGACTATGCCCAGAAGATATTCGACTTAGGATCAGAAGTTACTTCAAGACTTCGAAATCAACTCCATATTCCCAAAAAGACTGTTGATATAGGTATATCACCTCATATGTCTCAGTATTTTTTGTTTGATAAACTCAGTCCTATATTTTCTCAAAAGGGGGTAAGTGTGGTGATCTCTGAAAAGCCACGGACTCATCTTTTGGCAGAATTAGAAGAGGAAAAAATCGACATTATTTTTACAGATAGTAGAGAGCATATAACATCGAATATGGCTTCTTATAGAGTTGGTTTAAATAGAACATTTGTTGTGGCCCATAAAAAATACGAAAAATTAAAAAACCAATTTCCAAACTCTTTACAAAAGATTCCTTATTTCGGATACAGTGAGGATTCAAGTTTAAGGTACGAAATAGAGCTTTTCTTTGCACAAAATGACCTCGCACCAAAAATAATTGGGGAAGGGGGAAACATTGAGATGTTTCAGATGGTAACTGAGCAAGGTTTGGCTTTCACTATCGTACCTGAGATTGCCAAAAAAAGGTTGTGTTTGAGTCCAAACATAATAACATTGGGTGAAATTGAGGACTTCCAAACGACAGTTTGGGGAGTTATTAAAAAAGGTAAAAAAGGTCCAGCTCAAAAGCTGCTGAAGGAATTACGTGATGAAAAGAACAATTGAGTTAATGACTCCTGAGCAATTCGAACCAGAGGAGCACTTCTATCCAAAAGCATTAAATTCACAATTACATGCTATGGTTAGTCACTTTTTTAACTTAGATCATAAACAAATTATCAAGAGATATAATCATATTAACCCTCAGGTGGATGGAGCAAAATTAGAAGAGGTTTTAACTTATCAATCTAAATATTTTTTCTGGGGTGGTTCTGATTTGTTTTATGTAACGACAGATACTGGGCGAAGGAGAATGGTTGTTCTTGAGACAAACTCATGTCCTTCTGGGCAGAAATCTATGCCACCTCGTACTGATGCTGATGAGCATAGAGGTTATAGATTTTTAATCGAGAATTCCTTTCTACCTCAATTAAAAAAACGCAGGCTACCAAAAGGGTCTCTCGCAGTTATTTATGATAAGAACTATATGGAAGCTTCTGGTTATGCTTCAACGATTGCAGACCTTACTGGAGAATGTGTTTATCTTATTCCGCACATGAATGAGGAAGAGCAGTTCATTCGGTTTGAAGATGGTGTTATGATTTTAAATTATAACGGACAAGATGTAGCAATTAGAGCTGCATATCGATATGTGACGCAAAAGCCTTGGAATAGAATTCCAATTCAAACTAAAACGTTTATTTTTAACTCGACTCTCGTCTGTCTTTCCGGGGGACGAAATAAACTTCTCGCGAATAAGGCTTATGAATTTTATAACTCAGAACTGGCGGGCTCAGGTCTTAAAATTAATATGCCTGAAACAATTAAAGATGTTTCTAAAGTTGAAATACCTTTATGGGTTGAAAAATTCGGAGGCAAGGCCGTAATAAAAGATCCTTATTCCAATGCCGGTCAGGGTGTTTTTACAATCACAAGTCAAGAAGAGCTCGATGCTTTTATGGAGAATGAATATAATTACGATCAATTCATTGTTCAAAGTTTAATTGGTCATTACGATTGGAGTTCAACAGGTTCTCAAGGTAGATTTTTTCATGTTGGTACGGTTCCAAACAAAAAGAATAATATTTTTATCGCCGATCTCAGGATGATGGTTTACTCCTCACCAGCTGGATTTATGCCTTGTGCTTTATATGCAAGAAGAGCAAAGTCACCTTTGTCGGCAAATCTTTCGGGACCAAGCTGGGATGTATTGGGTACAAATCTTTCAGTGAAAAAAGGAACCAATCAGTGGGAATCAGATGTATCCAGGCTTTTGTTAATGGATAGAAAAGACTTTAATAGCTTAGGAATTGGTATTGATGATTTAATTGAAGCCTATATTCAGACTGTGCTTACCATAATTGCTATCGATAAAATGGCCGAAAAGCTTATCAGTAAGAAGGGGACATTTCGCCAAAAGCTTTTTACTTCGCTAGATAATGATCAGTCACTCTTAAAGGAAATTAGAATTCAATGAAAAATGTTATCAATATTAAACAGAAAGAAGATTTTAAATTATCAGCTTTAAAAAAAGGTGAACTCCATAGATTTTCTCTTCACTTATCTGATAACTCTCTTGGAGTTCCCTGGAGAGTGCCAGTAATAGTAATAAAAGGTGAGAAGAAAGGACCTACTTTTGGTATTACGGCTGCAGTTCATGGAGATGAGTTAAATGGAATTTCGACAATATTTAAACTCATTGAAAATATAGATCCAAAGAAATTGGCGGGAACTTTAGTTTTAGTTCCTATAAGTAATGTTCCTGGTTACCTCGCAAATCAAAGATACTTTTCTGATCATGCGGACTTAAATCGTATCATGCCAGGTGCTCCAGAGGGAAAAGCTTCTGATATTTATGCTCATCAGTTTACTCAAAAGATAGTGAAGAAGTTTGATTACCTGTTAGACCTGCACACTGCTAGCCATGGAAGAGTGAACTCTCTATATATTCGTGCTGATCTTGATAATGATCAAACTAAAGAATTAGCCTATCTTCAAAATCCACAAATCATCGTTCAAAAATTTGATGAAAATGGAACGCTAAGAGGTTGGGCCAATGATCATGGTATTCCATCAATTACTATTGAGATAGGAAATCCAAATGCATTTCAACATAATCTTATTGATGAAACTCTCGATGGAATTTTGAATACCCTTAGGCATTATAAAATGGTTAAAGGTGAAGTAAGGCCTCTAGTAACTGATGCTGTAATCTGTGAAAAGTCCTATTGGATATACTCTAAAAGAGGAGGAATAATTGATGTTTTTCCTCAGTTAACAGATAGAGTTCGTCGTGGAGAAGTGATTGCAAAAGTTTATGATGTTTTTGGTCAGGTAAAAGAAGAGGTTGTGGCAAACCGCTCTGGGATTGTCATTGGAAAGAATGTGAGACCTAATTGTGATGCAGGAACAAGGGTATTGCATCTCGGAGTACTTCTCTCAGACATTGATGAACAGGAGTTTAACGAGATCCTATAAGCTTGAAATTAGACACTCGATAAAATAAATGTTTTAATTTTAGTCACCATGGCTGAGTACTGAAGCGATCTTCTGCTTTTTCTAACAGGATAACCCCCAAAAAAAGGAATCCTATGCAACTTAACGTTGGTGACTTTATCTCTGGAAAGAGTATCTCAATCGGTAAATATCTTGGTGAGAACACTATTAATGATACCAAGTTTCATAAAATTTTTGATACATCAAAAAACTTAGTTATTTATGTTCCAGTAGGAAATGAAAGTGATCTTAGAAAACTGCCAAGTAAAACTACGGTAGAGAAATATTTAAATATGTTCAACGATCAAGAAGTTATCGACTGCCAAGAAATCGATGGTAGTCGTTATAAATATCTGAAAGACAAAGTTTCTCAATCTCAATTCAAGTCTAGTATCGAAGTTCTACATGATCTTTGTGTTTTAAAAAAGAAAAGAGAAATTTCTGCTTCTGAGAGAAAGCTTTTAAATTCTCTTGAGGAAAAATTAGTTCCAGAATTGACTCATATTTCTAGTATGAAACAAGAGGAAATCGAAGATAGAATTCACTTTGTTGCTTAATTGGCAATTAGTGGAAAGCTAAAACCGATCAACAATAAATTTCCAAATTGAAGATATTCATCACTTGTACCGCTTTGTTCTAGTTTCGAGGCGGTTTCAATTTTTGCATTAACAGAAACCCAGTCTTTTAGGTGATAAGAGTATTCTGCTGACAGCACTGGATGTTTTTCGTGATAAGAGCGTCCGTCATACTCAACATATGGTCTACTTGAAAGAGAGATATAAAAAATATGTCTTTCTTTAAATTCGTATCCAAAGAAGATGGAGTTATAAGCAATCTGCATGTCATGCGAATAGTCTCCTGAATCAGAGCTTTTGAGGTGAGCCGCGAAGTTATAAACCTCACTTTCTATACCAAACTCATAATGCCCATAGTGGACTCCAAATTTTAAAGCGTAACTTAGGTCATTACTTCTTAGCACGCCGGTATCTCTATCGTGTTTAATATTTGCGGAGTCCATCATATTCACAAATATTCCCGGTTCGATGAAGACCTCTTGAGCCATCGATTTATTAAAAGAAATTAAAAAAAATAAGAGAGTCGTCGTTAGTAGTTTATTCATAACAACAATTCTAAGCGAATAAATTTTTACAAACATTGAGCTAGGTCAGTATTAGACTTTTTTTACGAACTCTGATTTTAGGCCCATATGGCCGAAACCATCGATTTTACAGCTGATATCATGTCCATCTGCTGAATCTGGATTAAGCTTGATGTTTTTAGCCTTGGTCCCAACTTTTATTGGAGTAGAGGACCCTTTAACTTTTAGGTCTTTAATCACAGTAACGGTATCACCATCAGCTAGTATATTTCCATTGGCATCTTTGATTACGCTTGGATCATTTGCAGCATCAATTTCGGGATTAAATTCGTGTGCACATTCCGGACAAACCCATAAAGATCCGTCGTGGTAACAGTAAGGTGATTGGCATTTAGGGCATTCTTTTTGATCGTCAGACATGCCCTATATTAACTTATGATTTCTTATTGAGCGAGAAAAAATTTAGCAATCGATTCAGCTGCACAGTATTCAGCGTCTATGATAAATTTCCCTAGACTACCGCATCCGTTTTTTGGATCAATTGGGTAGCCATGCCTCATACCTTTAATTGAGACAAGTTTGATATTCTCTGAGTTACCATGAACATTAGTCCACTGCTTTAAAATATAGTGAGCATTTTTATAGCTTACGAATTCATCAGAGGTTCCGTGAACAATCATAACGCTTGGCCATTTTCCGTTGAATGGTCCAGCGGCAGCTCTTATTGCATCTCCTCTCTGTTGAGAGCTAGGAAATGGAAATTGAAAGCCATACATACAAGACCAAGCATTGCTTTGGTTGGTGGCACAGCCCACGGGTAGTCCTGCCACGATAGCTCCCGCCTTAAAGTATTCAGGGTAGGTTGCTAGCAGTATATTTGTCATTGCTCCACCAGCACTAAGCCCAGTCACAAAGGAGTCCTCAACGTCGTATTTTGATTTCATATAATCGATCATATGAGAAATAGAGGCTATCTCTCCGTGACCTCTCGTTATGTCGGAAGCTTGAAACCAATTAAAGCATCGCCAATTATTGTTTGTTTTTGTTTGTTGTGGAAGAAGAAGCACCATTCCGTATTTATCGGCAACCTTCGTCCATCCTATTTCGTCGTCGAAATCTGAAGCCGCTTGAGCACAACCATGTAATAGAACCACGAGAGATTTAATTTTTGTTTCTGGCACATAGGTGTACATTTTTAGTTCACCTGGGTTTGGTCCAAAATCATTTACTTGGTTAAGGGTAATCTGTGCTTGAGCATAATTAATAATTAAACTTATAAAAATAATTAATTTCATACTCTCTCCAATAGATTCTCGATATTCTTAATTGTCTCTTTTTTTGCTTGTTCTAAAGACTTATTTCTTGTGGTCACAGCATCCATAATTGATCCAGAAATAAGGTTTTGAATTTGCTTTGCTTTTAATTCAAGTTCGAGTGGAGGAAGATCAATTTGGCATTCCTGCGAAAGTACTAAAAGAATTCTCTCCACACCACGAGTACGAAGCTCGTCATTTAAATTTCTATATTCTTCGTCGATTGTACATAGGTAGTAAAAAAGTAACATGACTGAGAGTTCAGAAGGGTTTGTTTCGGCCCATAAAAACGGTGACTCAGCATATCTCTTTATAGATTCTCGCCCATCTTTGGCACCCTCTAAGTGCTCTGTAAGTATTCTTTTGTAATTTGAGTTGATGTACAGAATGCAGGCTTTAAATATGTCCGCCTTGTCATTGAAGTGGTAGGCGATATGTGCTCTGCGAGTCTCGAGTTTTTCCGCAATTGCTTGATATGTTGTTTTTTCGAAACCAATTGTCGCGATGCAGTCTATTGCAGCCTTGATAATCTCAAGTTTCTTCATGTCCCCTTTAGAAGGACGTTGATCAAAAAAGTTCTGAAATCCGGTCGTATCCATCGGGTATTTTCTAACATGCGTTTTTTCAATAGACAAAAGATTTTTACTCTGGGTATAAAAAAAATTGTACGTAGGTATAAAAATGAAAATAAGAAGCAATCAAAATTTATTTAATGCGGAAGTCGAGGGAAGCGGAGCGCCTATTCTTTGCTTATCTGGCTTTGGCTGTGATCACTATAACTTTGCTTGGCTTGAACTTACTGGCCTAAAGGTGAAGTTAGATAATAGAGGATTTGGAGGTAGTGAGAATAATCTAGAAAATTATTCAATTCTCCAACTGGCGCAAGATGCAAACAGTGTCATGAATATTCTTGGCTATGAAAGCTACCATGTCGTTGGTATCTCCATGGGAGGAATGATTGCTCAAGAATTAACGCTGAGATTTCCTACCTCTGTAAAAACTTTAAGCCTTCTGTGTACTACTGGCCCGGGTGATGAATTTGTTTCACTGCCAAAATTGACTGAAGATGATTTAAAGAAATTTTACGAATTAGATCCAGAAGTGGCAGCGAGAAGAGCTGTAAGTGCTACTTGTTACCAGGAAAATAAAATTGATTCGATTGTAAAGCTTAGGTGTGCACACCCGGCGAAACTTTCAGAGGTATTAAAGCAGAAAAGAGCAGTAGATGAGTTTCTGAAAGAGCCAATTCCTCTATCGGAAATAAATGTACCAACTCTTGTTATGACAGGTGCAAATGATAGGTATGTTTCACCTAATAACTCTCATCTAATTCACCAAAGAATAAAAAATTCAAAACTTATAGAAGTTGAAAACACAGATCACTTGTTCTTCTTAGAAGAACCTAAGATTGTTAGTGATCATATCAATAGCTTCATTGCGGAGGAAAATTAAAATGATTTCATTGAGTAAAATGGCGGTTTGGATTCCTGAAGAATTTGAAGATGCTGCTTATATTGCGAAAGAAGCAGGTCTACCTGAATTTGTTGTTGAAGAAAAAATGGGTATTAAGAAAAAATGCCGAGCTAAAAAAAATGTTAATACGAGTACAATGGCAATCAATGCTGCAAAAGAAGTTTTAAAAGATATCGATCCTAATTCAATTGATATGATCATTTGGACTGGGTCTGAATTTAAAGATCATCCAGTGTGGTCAGCAGGGATTTATGTTCAAGAGCAAATTGGTGCTTACAATGCTTGGGCATTTGATTTATCTGCAAGATGTTCTTCAAATGTCGTCGGACTCAAAGTTGCCAAGGCGATGATGGAGCAAGACTCAAGTTTGAAAAGAGTCCTTTTATGCGGCGGACACAAAACCGGAGAGCTTGTAAATTACAAAGATGAGAGCTCAAGATTTCTTTATAATTTAAGTGATGGAGGCGCAGCTATTCTTTTAGAACGTGGCGATTTTAATCCACTTTTGGAATCATCAGTCATTACAGATGGAGCTTTTAGTAAGGATGTGATTATACCTGCTGGTGGGACTGTAATGCCTTGGTCTGATAAAGCAGAAGATTACTGTTTAACTTGTCCTGATATCGCTGGCATGAGAGTTCGACTAGCGGAAAGATCCATAGACAATTTTTTAAAGGTCATTAAAGGTGCCGCCACAGCTTCAATGCCTAATCAGCCGATAGACTACCTATCACTTCTACATATGAAAAAGTCAGCTCATGATGAAATACTTTCCCGTTTAGAATTAGAGCAAGAACAGAGTATTTATCTAAATGAGTACGGTCATTTTGGAGCTCCTGATCAAGTTCTAAGTTTAGGGTTAGCAGAAGAATTTTTAAAGCCAGGAAGTCATGTTGTTTTAGCGAGTGCTGGTATCGGTTATACATGGTCAGCCATCAGTTTAAGATGGGATCAAAAAACATTTAGTTTAATTAAAGGAGATAGAAATGAGTAAAAGAGTATTTGTTACAGGTGGAGCTAACGGAATTGGTCTTGCAACAGTAAAGAAGTTTTGGAATGAAGGTGCGGATTTAGTCGTTATTGATATTCCTGCTCAAGATGATACTGAGTTAAAAGGGATGGAGAGAGTTACCTATCTTCAAGCCGATATTACCAGTGAAGACGGTCAAAAAATGATTGCCGAGCAAATGGAAAAAGGAATTGATGTCCTGGTTAATAACGCTGGAATTACAAGAGACGCAAGTGTTTTGAAAATGACTGACGAAATGTTCGATCAAGTTATTAACGTCAATTTAAAAGGTGTTTGGAAACTTTCACAAATGGCCATCGCAAATATGAAAGATAAGGGTGGTGTCATTCTAAATGCCGCAAGTGTTGTCGCTCATTACGGGAATTTTGGTCAGACGAATTATGTATCTTCAAAAGCCGCTGTTATCGGATTGACAAAAACATTAGCGAAGGAAGTTGGTCGATATGGTATCAGAGTTAACGCCATAGCACCTGGTTTTATTATGACTGAAATGGTTTCTAAAATGCCTGAAAAAGTAATTTCAATGATGGAAGAAAAAACACCTTTAAAGGTTTTAGGACAACCAGAAGACATCGCAAATGGCTATGCGTTTTTGGCCAGTGACGCTGCAAAGTTTATTACTGGGACTTGCTTAAATATTGATGGGGGAATTGTCATTGGATAATTACTTTTTAGACTCATTTGTTATTGA
>CATLVA010000019.1 GCA_950060715.1 uncultured Oligoflexia bacterium
ATAATAGAGGCGGGCGCATTTTTGAACGAGTTAACACAGATAAAAGAATGTATTTAGAGCATGAAATTGAACTGAATAAACACTGTCCAGTAGATGTAAATTTTATTTACCCTAATAATATTGAAACAAATAAGTTTTGGGATGATTGGAATGAAGTCTAAGTTACTATGTCTTCATGGGTTTGCAGGCTCTAGCGATGATTTTGGCTTTTTAGCAGATGACTTTGATATCATCGCTCCCAATTTAGATGAACTTGTTTCTTTAGAGTTTGAAGAGCTGAAGCATAGAATATTAATTGATCACTGCAATGATCAGGAAGTTGACGTCCTGGGGTATTCTTTTGGAGGGAGACTAGCGGCAAGACTCAAAATAGCAGCTCCATCTCAAATAAAGCATACGATTATTTGTTCCTCACATATGGGACATAAAAAAGTTCCGCAGGCGAGAATCGATTTAGAGAGATCAATCGTTTCAAAACTAGATAGTATGGATAAAGAAGACTTTTTTACTTTTTGGAATGCGCTTGATTTATTTCGGTATGATGAAAAATCTTATGGTTCAAATGCAAGCCTTGATATTTTGAAATTGTATTTTACTAATTATGGTCAATCTATTCAGCCTTACCTTATAGATGATTTAATGAAATTAAAGAATGAAATTACCTTTGTTTTTGGTCTGAAAGATAAAAAATATTGTGATTATGCAAATGAAAGTCTCATAGGTTTCAATCTAGAATTCATTTCCTCTGGGCATAGAATATTGCAGAATCAAGAAGCGATACTTGATTTATTAAAGGTCTTATTATGAATATAAAATTAGTTCTTTTAGGGATGCGGCCAAAGACTTTAGCTGCTGCTTTTGTTCCACCACTTCTTGCTCAGGCCTATGCAAGTTACGAGGGATTAGGCATGAGTGTGTACACTTTATACTGCCTGTTTCTTGCGATATTTTTACAAATTGCCACGAATTTTTATAACGACGCTGTTGATAGTATTAAAGGTGCAGATGAAAAGAGAGTGGGGCCGCAAAGATTAGGAGGCCAGTTTAAAGTACCGGCGAAACAGATCTTCTTAGTGGGACATATATTTTTAATTCTCGCATTCTTGTGTGCGGTGCCAATTTTTCTAAAAGGCGGTCTCCTTTACGTGTTCTTTGGCATCTTAAGTGCATTCTTAGCTTATGGTTACACAGGAGGACCTTTTCCATTAGCTTATTTGGGGCTAGGAGAGCTTTTTGTATTCATCTTCTTTGGACATGTGGCCACGCTTGGAACCTATTTCTTAATTTCAGATAAACTTGATTTAAATATTATTCTAATAGCTTCAATTGTAGGATTTTTAAGTTCAACTTTAATAGGCATTAATAATTTTCGAGATAGGCATAACGATAAAGAAGTAAATAAAAGAACATTGGCGACCCGAATGACGGAGTATCAATACTTAAAATTGATGGATGTCTTCTTATTTGCTCCTTATATAATAAGCTTCTATTTTACAATTTTTGAAAAGCTAAGCTTTGTAGTGGTTCTTTTGGCGGTGGGGATAACGCATAAAATACGCTTCATACTCCGATATCACAAAGATCCAACCGAGTTAAATCAAGCGCTAGGACTGGCAGGGAAGCAGCTAATTGTATTTTCAATCTTATTTTGGTTAGGAAGTCTGTGGAAATCTACGCTCTAGAATATATTCTTAATCCTCAACGTAGTCTTAATAGATTGGGGATGAAGCCTCGCAAAGGGGTACTGCTTCGAAATGAAGTTGGAGGATTTTGTGATTATTTTCCTTGGGAAGAATTTGGTGATCTAAGCATTGATTCATTTTTAACAGGTATTAAAGCGGGAAATATTCCTTCGTTCGTAAAAAATAGTCTTTTATTAGAATTGGATAACTTACCAGAATTTAAATTTTTAAATCACTCATTATTTGAAGCAGATAGCAAGTGTACTTGTGTGAAGATAAAGTTTTTTGGTGATTATCAGCGTCTCGAAAATGAAATGAAAAAAACAGAGGGAAAGATTAGGTTGGATTTTAATCAGGGATTAGAAAAAAATGATTTCTTTTCATGGTTAAACGAGCTTGATGAAGCTCTGATAAAAAAAATTGATTTCATAGAAGATCCTTATCTAAACCACGAAGAAGATTTTTTTAGGGTGCCTCTCGCTTTTGATTTTAATCCCGCACCTAGCAGTAAAAAAATTAGTGTGAAGGTTTTTAAGCCGTGTCGGGAAGCATTTGATACGAGATTCGCCGAAAGAACAATTTACACTAATAATATGGGGCATGAGTTGAATCAAATTATAACTTATGCATATTTAGCTAAGAATGAACAAGCTCATGACGATCACCATGGTATCCTCATGCCGAAATTGTATGAAGGTCAAAATGATCTATTCTTGGCCGATGGTGATCGATATAGTTTAGATATCCATCGTGCGAAGCTATTAATTGAAGGTTTAAAAGGCAAGCCATGGCAAAGATTAATTTAAAAGAATTCTCATCGCAAGAAAATCTCTATTTAGTTCCTCCCTATATCAAAGATCCAGTGCGATTAATAGACGTTTGGAAAGCTCAAGGTTTAGAGGGGCATGTCTTTATTTGTTCGTCAGGTACGACATCTCAAGAAAAATTGAAAACATATGCGCTTTCTAAAAAAAGTATTCTTGAAAATGCAAAGGCCGTGAACGAGTTTTTAGGAGCAACCAAAGATGATATTTGGCTAAGTTCTCTGCCTCCCTACCATATTGGAGGCCTATCAATTTATGCGCGTTCGTTTCTATTGGGTAACGAGCCAATCGAGCTGAAAAAAAAATGGAGTGCTGAGGATTGCTTAGTAAAGGCTTCTTATTTTTCAGTTGTCCCACTTCAGCTATATGAGATGGTACAAAAAAAGATTAAGGCCCCTCATTGGCATAAAGGTGTTTTTGTTGGAGGGGATTTCCTAGCAGATCATCTTAGAAATCAAGCATTGGAGCTTGGCTGGAAAGTTATTGTGACTTATGGAATGACCGAGTTTTGTTCCCAAATAGCTTCGGAATTTGTAGATGAAAATTTCGATGGCCTAATGCGAGTTCTTCCGATCCATAAAGTCGAGGGGGAGGCGATAGAGTCTAAAAGCTTGTTTACTAGCTGTATTCTTATTGGCAGTGATTCCTTTGATGTCTTCCCGTCCAAACAACCTTTTATTCCAAATGATAAATTTGAGTATGACAAAAATCGTAATTCTATTAGACCTTTAGGTCGAAGTGATGACTCTTTTAAACATAAGGGTAGGCTTTTTAATAAATTTGAAGTTTTAAATATTGTTCAGGAAATCTTAATAGGCTTAAATTTACTTGATTCAGCTCAGCTTATTTTAGAAGAAGACCCAAATTACGGCAGGATACCAGTGGTTCTGATAACTAAAGAAAACCTAAAGAGTGAGTTGGAAGGAAAACTTTTGACGTCTAAGTTATTGAAAACATTAAGGTTTGACGTCCGAGTTGTTAAGGAGCTTCGAAAGACTGCCGTAGGTAAAATTCCTAACTTCTGTTAAACTTGGAGTTATGAAAACCCTATTAGTTGTAGATGACGAAGTTGATATTCTTGAAACCATAATCGATACTCTTGATATTGAATTCGATGATAAAGTAACTATTGATAAAGCAATTAATGGTGTCGAAGCTTTGAAATTGTTTCGTGAAAAAGTTTACGATTTGGTCATAACTGATTTAAATATGCCCGAGATGAACGGAATAGATTTCTCTATTGAAGTAAAAAAACTCAACACAGAAATGCCGATAATCGTTTTTACCGGACATGGTGATGTTGAAGAATTATCTCGACTAAATAATGTAGGTGTTCAAGCAATGATCAAAAAGCCTTACGTTGAAAAACTAGTGGAAGCGGTCGCGCAGTTTATTTAATTAAAAGTATTTAATTAAACATAGGTAATAAAAGCGGTGGGATCTAATACGATTTCACCACGCCCTTCTTTTTCTCTGATTAATTTTAACAACTGATCCTGCGCTTTGCATACAGCACTTGCTGGTCTCTCTGATTGAAGTTTATCTAAAAACTCATCTTGCATTCTTTCTGTCACTTCGGAGAAAAGTTCATAAATGAGTTCTTTGCTCGAAAGCCTAAGGGCAACAGCGAGAAGTTCGTGCTCAACTTCTTTTAGGAAATCAACTTTCATCTGAACAGTCATATACCTGAGCTTATCAAGGTACTCAATATTGTCTTTTAAATTTGATGCAAGAACTTTATTTTTTTGTTCAACATTATTTAGGATTCTGGTCTGTTGTTCAAAATCAAGGCCACAATATAATTCTGGCTTTAGTCCTTGTGACTTTGCTTGCTTAATTTTAATTATGCTGGAGATACTATTATAGCTGATAGAGTCTAGCTCATCGTCAAACACCATTCCGACCTTATATAGTCCTTGTTCTTTGTTTGAATAGTCCTCAATATAGACAATGCGAACTTTGAATGGTTCCGGAAGTTTTTGATCTGTCAGGTTTACAATATAAAGATTTTGGTTTTGTTTTAAGTTTTTTACAGCTGTTTTTTCGACAACCATGCCAGCTCCAGTAGTAGATATATCTAGGAGTACACTTGAAATTGTAAAAGCCGGTTGTCCATTGTTAATCTCTTCCGAATGGTATGTGATATTTTTGTGGTCTTGGTAAAGATAGCTATATCGCTTCGTTCGGCGTTTCTCATAAATTTGAATTTCAGCTGGATGAGGAAAGTCTAGAAATTGGCCAATTCTAGTGTACTTCTCTTTTTTAAAGATGATATCAAGGCCTGGGATATGAACAAAGAATGGTTTTTCATTTTCAAAAAGATCATTCGATGGAAGTTTTAAGATTTTAATTTTGGTATGAGTCTTTGTTATTTCAACGATCTTTCCTTGGTATGATCTTCTGTTTTCACCAATCTGTTGCCATAGGGTGAACTCAGTATTATTTTCAAAAATGATTCCGAGGTAAGTTTGAATGAGATCCTTTTGGTAGGTTTTCCAATACTGCATAGGTATATTATAAATTGATTTAAAGATTAAACAAAGAGGTGAAATTGCAGGTTATTTATGAAAATAAAGATTTCTTGATTGTGTCAAAACCTGCAGGCATAGAATATCATGGAGATAGCGGATTAGTTGCGCTTATTCGTCAAGATAATGCGCAATTAATAGGAGTTCACCGTTTAGATAAGGACACAACAGGAGCGATTATTTTTGCCAAAAATAAGGAAGTAGCCTCTAAGCTTGGACTCATGTTTCAAAACAGGGAAATTTCAAAAACTTATATTGCCCTGGCCGGCAACAAACCTAGTAAAAAACAAGGTATGATTTCTGGCGATATCGTCAAAACACGTGGTGGCTCCTACTCACTAAAGCGCTCTCAAGACAATCCAAGCATCACTCAATTCATCTCGAAAAGTTTGTTCGATGGGGTTCGGCTTTATTGGCTTAAACCGAAGACTGGTAGAACCCATCAATTGAGAGTTGTTCTTAAGAGTATAGGTGTTCCGATTCTTGGAGATAAACGATACGGGGGAGACTTATCGGATCGAATGTATCTGCATGCTTTCAAGTTAGAATTTGATTGGAAGAGTGAAAAAATTATTGTGGTTGATTGGAATCTTGCGGGTAATCTATTTGAAAATAATTTAGAAAAGATAAAAGAAATTGTTGGCCAGCTCCGATAGTGCCCTCATCGTTATCTGAGTTTAGAATTTCCTGAATGAATTTAGCACTGGCTTCCGGGTGCGCTTGGGTTGATAGGTAAGGTAGTGTTTTATGTTTGATGACTTCAAAGTTAGATCGCTTCGAGCTCGCAATAATTTCAAATTGGTCGCTTAGTTCAAGAATCGCTTGCTCGTGTGCATAGGCGAGCTTGACTGTTTCTCCGGTTTTAAAATGATCAAAGTCTTTACAAAACTTGATTTCACGAACTTCTTTAAAATGAGTCTGATCTACTGTGAGGTAGCTAACTTTACTTCCGTAGAAATCGGCCATAAGTTGATGACCAAAACAGATCCCCATGACAGGAATTCCTTCTTTTAATTTTTTATCAATGAATTCGGCAAGGGGCCTATGCCAAGAAAGCTGGTGGTCCACATTAGAAGCGGACCCCAAAATTATATAAGCTTTAGTTTTTTCTGCTACCAACTCAAGACTATCAAGTCCATAGTGAGATACCATATGGTAGGTAGCAGGAATGTGCGTATTTTGTACGAATTGATTGAAACAATGATGTACTGGTGTCTCAATAAAACAATCGATAAACGCGATCATTCAAAATTAAGCTTTTTTACCAGCCTCAATTTTCGCTTGGATTCTAGCTTTTTTCTTCGCTTGACCTTTTCTACGCTTCATTTTTAAAACAGATTTTTTTCTTCCCATTCCCATGATTTAACTCCTTAAAATTTGATGGAATCTAAATTAATTGAGTTTTCTATAAATGGCAATAACTTTTTGCGTTAAAACGGTATCGTAATAGTGATTTTAGCAGCTGAAACCTCAGTTTTAGCGTTTAGTGCGGAGCATGCTTTGGTGAAAAATACATCTTCGTGCAAATCATTCTTCACTGGGCAAGTAATAATATATTTATCGACTTGCTTGTCCACATTGATCTGAGAACTGGATTGTTCTAGCGTGACTCGTACTAAGTAGTAGTGAATCATAAAAAGATGCTGAACGTTTACAGATGTTTCACCTTCTGGAAATAAAAGATCCAAATTATGATCTTCAAAGGCCATATTGATATACTCAAGAGACTTTTGAAGTGCAGGCCATGTTTGGTAGTGGGGATCTCCCATCGCTACTTTATAGTAATCCCGCAGCCCCTCAATTCGATCCTTCATTTTATCGGCACCAGATTTCATCTTGTCCACGGACTTTTTTAATCGCTCAATATCAACTTGATCTTTTCCTAGAAGAAGCTCCAGAATACTTAATTGTCCCACTATGACACAAAAAGGATTGTTTATGTCATGGATAGACTTAGAGAGCATTTTTGAGATGTCATGGAAGATTAATTCTGCTGAGTTATTCATGTTTTTATTATAGCAAATTTTGAAATTTAAGCATCAAGATAAAAAATCGTCCTGAAGTCGTTTATGCATAAGCTTTATTAGCTCTTCACTGCCCATTTCAAGCTTTTTTTGGGCGAGGTCGTAAATATACTGGATAGACCGGGAGGAGTCGTCAGTCTCAAGTAGAATTGAATTTAGGGGGTAGTCTTTTAGGTAATTAGAGTTTAGGCCTCTTTCACCCAAAGAAATAAAAGTTTCAAAATGGGATTTATACTGATTAAGAATATTAAGGTTTTTGTAATAGTCGTGGAGAATCACCTTGCCCTTATAATTGAACTTTGTAAGAAGCTTGAGGGTGTCGCTATAAGTTTTCACATTGTGCAGGACTATAAGCTTAATATTATATTTCTTTGCCAGTTCTAAATGATAATTGAAAAGGTCTTGCTGCATTTTCAGTGAAGTTTCTATATTGCGATCCAGTCCAAATTCTCCTAGGCCCAAGAACTTTTTGTTAGAATGATGTTCTTCTAATTTTTGGAGGAGCAGCTCTTTTTGTTTATCAATTTGAGAAATATCTATATCCCAAGGATGAATTCCTAGGAAAAAATAATCTGATGTTTTTATGTCATTAAGCTTTTCTATGAAAAAATTAATCACAGAAGGGGCAGGGTTATGAGTGTGAAAATCAACTAGCTTCAAAATCTAAGACCTTTTTTATCGCAAAGCTTACCGCTGCATTTGCAAAGGCGGCCGTGACAAACCCTACAGAGCCAAGACCTGATTCACAATTACTAACTGTCCCGGATTTAAACTCACACTCTTCAGTAGATGTTACACCTAATGGAATTTCCGTAGAGAAAACTGCAGGAGCGCGGTAGCTTCGCTTGGAATTTTTGCTATAGCCGTATTCCCTTTTTAATTTCTTCTTCACTTGAAATAAAAGTCGGTCGTTGATCGTTTTATTAAGGTCTGAGATTTTAACTAAAGTCGGGTCGATTCTCTGACCCGCGGCCCCAACTATGATAAAAGGTAGCCTCAATTTTTTACATTTTTGTATGATTAAACACTTATTTTTGACGCTATCGATGGCATCAAAAACAAAATCATATTCCTCAGTAATAATATCATTGATTGTTGATTGGGTGAGAAAGTCTTCGATAAGTACAACATTACAATCTGGAGAGATATTTAAAATTCTCTCTTTCATGACTTGGATCTTAGATTTTCCAATACTTTTATGATCGGCATGAATCTGGCGGTTGATATTAGTGACACAAATCTCATCTAAATCTACCAAGGTAATATGCAAACATCCTGAGCGTGCCAAAAACTCAGCTATCCAGCTTCCTACCCCACCAATTCCAATGACGAGAAATTTGCTATTGGCGAGCTTTTCTAGCCCCGCTTCACCAATTAAATTTTTGACTCCATTAAAGGCATTTTTCATGGGCGACAATATAAAAGAAAAACTTAGATATGGCCAAAAACAGCATCAAAACTGATGATCATCCCCGGTGTCCGAACAAAGTTTCGATCCCTTGGGAAGTTAGTGAAAGGAGTGACATCCATGTAGAGCCAATTTGAGTAGACTCTTCTTCTGTAAGTCATTTGAAGAATATAGTTGGTAACGATGAAATTGGGCTCATTTTCACTAATGACGTGTGCATGATAAGATAATGCTGAATGTTTAGTTAGCTTTTGAAAAAGCGAAGGGCCATTTTCAAAACGCAGTATATAATCTTGATCATTCCAAAAAACGTTATTCACCATCCTGAGGATTATTTTTCTCGTTAGTCTTTTATCGAAATCCATATCTAAATCGGATGTAATTCCGGTCGTATTAATCCACCTGACTCTTTCATGTACCTTTAAAATCCACTCTGTGAATTCAATTGTCTTTTTCGCCCCTAAACGTAGGAAGACTTTTGGTGGAACAGAGGCGATGATCCCCGTATCTTGATAGAATTTGATGCCCGATTTTTCAACAAGATATCTAATACCAGCAGCTGAGTTATTATCATTTGGGCGCTTGGTATTTGGAGTTGCATTTCTAGCTTTTGAGGTTTCAGATCTCGTATCTTGGTTCTCATTTTCAATGAAAAGTCTTAGCCGTTTCTCAGTACGAGGTAGGATTAAACGGTAATTTATTTCGGGTACAACAACTGGCCCTCGAGCTTCTCTGATAAAGGTATCAAATTGGAGAATCAATTGTGACCGGTTAACTAGATCTCCGTGTTGAGAATCCGCAAAAAAGCCATCGATGGAGTCGGAAAATCTAAGGACCCTTTTTGATAAACGTTGATGGTACTGATCAAGTAAGGACTTATCCGACTTCTTTTTTTTCTCTTTTGCGAAGGATTTCTGTGTTGAAGCAAATGTCGCTACGAATAAAAAAACTGTTAAATGAATGAGAGACCACCGGCACATGCCAAATATTATAAAAATAACTTAAGCATAAGTCTAAACTCTTTTAAAACCATTTTTGTCTCAGTAAACTAAATTTGAATAAGGAGATTTATATGAAAGGGTTTTTACTTCTGTTACTGAGTTTTAATATTGCCGCAGCCGATTTGGGCTTTGAACGAGGTGATACGATCAAGACGGACGAAATTGAAGGAGTTGTTTCTGTTACTTGTGAGGAGAATGGTCAAACGAGATCAATGAGTTTGAGTTGTTATGATATAGCTCTTATCGGAGGAGCTTACGGCAAAATTATTGTGCGTAATGGGATGATTGATGCCGATTGGGTGAAGCTTAGAAGAGAGGGGACAAATAAGGTCAAGGGAGCCGCTTTCAATTCTAAGTTACAACAGACAGGGAATAATTTTAATTTATGGATTGCCACTCTTTTTCAAAGGCCATTATTGAAGAAAGGGAAAAATCTCATCCACTATGAATTTACAAAGAAAATTCAATCTATTGAAAATGGAAGTTTTGAGGTTGAGGTTGTGGAAGGAGAGTTTAGGACTTGTGGGCGAGGTCGTTTGTATTATTATTCTTCATGCCCGCCATCAAATATTATTTGTGGCGAATATTTTAGAAAACATAATTATTGTAGATAAAAAAAGGGGAGCTTAGAGCTCCCTTTTTTTATTATAAATGTAATGGTCTATTGTCTGTCGCCGCCAAACAAGCTTCTTTGAAAGCTTCAGTATACGTTGGGTGAGCATGACAAGTTCTCGCTATATCTTCAGCGCTTGCTTTGTATTCCATCGCTAAAACAGCTTCAGCGATTAAGTCAGCACATCTAGGTCCCACCATATGAACACCTAAAATTTCATCTGTTTTTTCATCAGCTAAAACCTTAATCAGACCATCAGACTCTTCAGATGCTCTTGCTCTTCCAAGTGCTTTAAAAGGAAAGGAGCCCTTTTTGAAAGCTCTACCTTGCTCTTTTAATTGTTCTTCAGTTAGTCCAACTGAAGCGACTTCTGGCCAGGTGTATACAACTCCTGGGATTAGGTTGTAGTCAAGATGAGGCTTTTGACCCGACATATACTCGGCCACAAAAACTCCTTCTTCTTCCGCTTTGTGAGCAAGCATAGCTCCTTTTACAACGTCCCCAATTGCATAGATATTCTCAATAGGAGTTTGTAAGTGATCATCAGTTGGGATTCTTCCTTTCTCGTCTGTGGCAAGTCCGATATTTTCGAGCCCCAAATTATCAGTGTAAGGTCTTCTTCCAACAGAGACTAAACAGTAGTCAGCATCGAGAGTGATTTCTTGTTCTTTTTTCATATCAGTAGCTTTAACCGTTACTGAATCGCCTTTATTAGTCACATTTTCTACTTTATGAGAAAGGTAGAAATTGATTCCTTCTTTTTTTAGAACTTTTTGTAGGTTTTTCCCAAGCTCTTTATCCATCATAGCAATGATGCCGTCCATATATTCAAGGACAGAAACTTCAGCACCCAGTCGTCTATAAACTGAACCAAGTTCAAGTCCAATGACACCACCACCAATAACAACTAAATGCTTTGGAACTTCTTGAAGCTTAAGGGCTTCAGTAGAAGAAATAATTCTC
>CATLVA010000020.1 GCA_950060715.1 uncultured Oligoflexia bacterium
AGACTCAGCGTCTACGTGTAGCTGCTTAAAGAAATCTAGCTCATCTATGTATTTTTTGAGCATAGTCATTTCAATTTGAAGATTCTTAATACGTGATACGATTTCCGATTTGTCTTTTCTCTCAAGAACAGATCCCTCAGTAATGCGAATCATGGATTGAAAGTCACGATCAACATCCTTAATCACATTTTCAATATTGCTCAGCTTAACTCCCGAACGAGTTACAGAATATACCCTCTCACTCATACGAGTTAAGGTTTTCCAACGATTCTCTCTTACAAAATCATAAAACTTATCCATCTTAGTATTAAAGACATTTAGTACTTGATTCGTTTTTTGAAATGAAAGCAAATTCGTGGTTGAAGTTTTTAGTTTTTGAAATTCAGCTTTGAGTTTTTCAAACTCTTCTGTTTTTATTTGTAAATCAACCTTAGAGAACTCTTTTTCTATTTCTTTGATTTTTTCTAAGGCAAGTTTATAGTCTTCAATCTCAACCAGTTCTTTGACTCTATTGATCTCCGGCTTAGCTTCATGCTTCTCCAGAATATAACTAACTTGGTGTAAATTTTTAGCGCGACTACCATCTAAAAAACCTAGCTGCCAAAAATAAGCTAATGTTCCTAGAATGGCCGTTCCCATGATGGCCAATGTAATTTGGTAAAATCCAATAATTTTTGAATTGTATGTTCGAATCATCCTAACCTCGAGCGACTTCCTTGTTCTTAACTAAAATTATCTAATAAATTTCAATGGGTTGTAAAGCAAAGGCCGCTATCAAAGCGGCCTTATATTTCTACCATAATTTGGATTTTAAAATCTAGACTGCAATATCTTCGTGAGAGTCAAAATCATTCTTTAATTTTGCTTTCAACTTCATAATTGCCTGCGTATGTAATTGAGAAACTCTTGACTCTGTTACGTCTAAAACTTGACCAATTTCTTTAAGATTAAGATCTTCGAAATAGTAAAGTGAAAGAACTAGCCTTTGCTTCTCAGGAAGAGACTTAATTCCATCTTTAATAATATTTTGAGCTCTCTTGTAGTTTACTGCTGAAAATGGGTTTGAAGAACGTCTATGCTCTAAAAGCCCCATCATTAACTTTTTATCCCCACGACTAAAAGTTGCTGAGTCATCAATATTTAAAAGAGAAACTGATTTAGACTTGTTAAGCATCTCATGGAAATCTTCCATAGAACACTCAAGTTCAGCACACATCTCTTCATCCGTTGCTGGACGACCAAGGTCTCTTTCTAGTTTTGCATATGTCTTTTCTAGGTGCTTAGTTTTTTCTCTCACTGAACGTGGAACCCAGTCTTGAGATCTTAATTCATCAAGAATTGAACCTCTAATTCTAAATTCTGCATACGTCTTGAACTTATTATCTCTACTAGGATCAAACTTTTGGATTGCATCCATAAGTCCAATAACCCCACATGAGATTAAATCATCTAATTCTATATTGGCCGGTAAACGAGCCGCTATCTTCTGAGCGATAAAGCGCACTAACGGTGCATATTCTACAATGATCTCATCTTTAACTTTTGGATCCATTGTGCATCTGTAATCTTTAAGGTTCTTTAATTTAGCGGTGAGTGATGACATTGAGCTTCTCCTTAAGCATGGGGGTTTTTAATGAACTTCTTGTTCACGAACTTCACTCTTTTTTTCGGTCAACCGCTGGACCACTTGAAGAAAATTTTGGTGCAGGTTATTTTTGCCGCTACCTAAAAATTCTGTATCAAAAGCTCCTGTAGGAACGTTTAAACGCCTTACCCCTCCTAAAATATGGGTACGACAACCTAAATAATTCTCTACTGTTTCACTCAATGTTTTTACGACTTTAGAAAACTGTTGTTTCTGAGTCACCATATTAACAAGTAAATGATTTTCTTTGATTCCAAACTTCATGCTCAACACCTTAATAAGTGAATAGCTATCAGTAATAGAAGACTTATCAGGAGTAACGACTACCACTCTTTTATCACTATAGGCATTAAGAGTCAGGGACTGCTTGGTAAGTCCTGCAGGACAATCGATTAGAACATAATCATATTCTTTTGCATGTTCATTAAGAATATCGATAATCACTTCTTCTAATCTAAACTCTGCATCAAATAGATCAAGACATCCGTTTGAAGCAGACAAAAGATGAAAATTACCGTCTTTGTATAAACAATCTTCAAATACTCTTTCAGCAGAAACTAGCGAGTAGAAAGTATTATTGAGAGGTAGACCTAGTTTGATAGCTGTGTTGGATAGATTGTAGTCAGTATCAATTAGCAAAACTTTTTTATTTTGTTTGGCCAGTTCTCTTCCAATTTTAAGCGAAATTGATGTTTTACCAACTCCCCCTTTACCACCAGTAATGGAGATAATTTGAGTTTCAGTTGATTCTGAACTTAAAATTTGACTGCTGATCTGATTGTGAGAATTGAATGAGCTAAGCCATTCACTAGTTCTATCCATAAACTTCCTGTCCTACGTACACGACCAACATCCTGTCAGTCGGTTAATTTATTTATAACTGAAACATTCCAGCTAAAAGTCTTTCTGCAGTTGCCGACTCGATATCATCAGGAACGACTGCTCCTGTGCTATAAAACATCAAAGGCAACTCTGCATGTGCTTGATGCACATTTAAAAGCGATCCAAAACTTAAACATTGATCGATATGTGTTATTGTAACACCATTGGCGAATGACTTGAACTTGGAAAGAATTTTTCGGTTGTAGATTTCCGAATGAATCCCCGACAGAGTGACAAGAAATTCGATTTGATCAAATGAACGTCTTAGAGTTTCGATAAATTTGCGAGCTTCGTTTTCTTCTTTAAAGTCTAGTCTTAGATCAAGAATAATTGACTTCCCTTCATCCTTAGCCTTACGAGCTTCGGCCATAAGATGAGAAAGAGTTTGAACCTCAGTGATGGCCAATTTGAAAATTCTCGAAGTAAATTCTGATTTACCTTGATCAATTTCTCTTTGGCGAAATCTAATAATTTGAACATTATCTTGTAGTACTGCCAGCTTTAAGGCCATACTGGCCTGTCCACAAGTACTTTCAGAAATTAGTGCTGTCACTGGCTGTTTAGCTTCTGCCTTTGAAAAATAAGGCATTCCAACATGAATAATTTCATTTAACTCTCTTAAAGCGAATTCATAAATTGAGTCTGAGTCATTTAAGTCATCCGGAGACATTTCAAAATTTGCTTTACGAATAATCTTTTGAACAAGCCCCTCTTCAAGCTCTAAAGAACGAAGAGTCGTTCTTAACTCGCGGAGCCCTTGAGGCTCCTCATATTTACCACTCTGAGCTTCTGAAAGTTTTTCAGTTAACTCAAAAAGCTTTTTTTCAAGCAATTCGATTTGATGTTTTTGACTTTTAATCTCACCACCTAGAGCCGCAGAAACTTCGTTTACACGCTTTTTCTCAAACTCAATCTCACGGTGAAGGTCTTCATCGTAATGATTATCTGTTGCTGAAGTAGCTTCATACACTGGCTGAACAGGAGCAACTCTTTGCTCTCTTCGAGGCTGTTGAGGATCTGGCTTAGCAACAGGCTGCTGCCTTACAAATTGATCAAAACTTTGTCTTGGAGCCTCATCTTCTTCATCTGGAGTCGTTAAGAAATCATCCAGTGAATTTTGAAGCTTCTTAGAAGCTTTTGAAACTGTATTTACCACTTTATTTAAACCAAGTGCCCCATATCCGCCGTTTCCACCCTGAGCTGAACCATTATAGTTATTGATAGCTTCATTAACTTCATTAGCTGGAGCGCTGTAAAAATCACCTCTCTGTTCATCATTTAAGACGCGATCTACTTTAGCTTTTTTAGTATAGTTTTGTTCTGAAATAGCAGCAGTGATCTCGATTCGCTTATTTTTAAAAGCACCCTTCAAACCTTTATTTGTCACAGTTTTAAGAATGATAGCATCAGGACCAAGCTCTCTTTTAACAGCCTTAAGCGTCTCGTCTAATGTGTCTCCTTCGAATTTTCTAACAAACATGGGTTACATCCTTACTGTACCAAGTGATCTAATATTTATTTCCGGGCTCAATTCGTTATGACTTACAACGATTAAGTTCGGGATAAACTTTTCAGTTAAACGCTTGAAGTGCCTTCTGACAACTGGAGAACAAAGTACAATCATCTTTTCTCCCATTTCAGTTGCTTCTTCAATTCGCTCATTTAAACTTGCTAGAATTGTTTGAGTGATTTTTGGATCAAGAGATAACTCTTGCCCTTTTTCAGTTTGAATAATGTTTTGAGCTAATGACTCTTCTATTCCTCTATCTAGTGTAAATAGTGGAATATCTCCCTGATCACTCTTCACTTTTTCCGTAATAGTCCTGTATAAGCCTTCTCTCGCTAATTCCGTTAACGTATCAGCATCCTTTATCATTGTACCATGCTCAGCTAATGATTCAAGAATCGTACGCAAATCTCTTATTGGAATTCCTTCTCTAAGTAAATTTTGCAGGACTTTCAACACACTGCCAAGAGACAATATTTCAGGAACTAAATCATCTACCAATTTAGGATAATCTTGTTTAAATGTATCAAGTATTCCCACCAATTCCTGACGTCCAAACATCTCGTGAAGATTAGACTTTAAGATTTCAGTGATATGGGTTGCGATAACAGTTGATAAGTCGACTACAGTATATCCATTGTATTGAGCATCGTCTTTGAGTTCTTCGTTGATCCAAACAGCATCTAAACCAAACACAGGTTCTCTCGCTTCAATTCCGTCAATCGGCTCAATAACAGTTCCCGGGTCCATAGCTAGATAGTGATCTGGCATCAAGTCTGCTTCAGCAACTTTAATTCCTTTGATTTTTAGAGTATATCCACCCGGTTTAAGTTCTAAATTATCTTTGATTCGAATTGATGGAATAATAAGACCCCAATCTGAAACAAATTGTTTTCTAATATGACTGATTCTCTCAAGAAGATCTCCATCTTGTTCTGAATCTACGATATTAACTAATCCATAACCAACTTCAAGTTCAACAAGTTCAAGTCCAAGTAGATCTTCAAGGTTATCATCATTAGCTTTTTTCTCTTCAATCGCCTCTTGCTTCTCTTTTAGTGCGGTGGCTTCTTTGTTTTTATCCATTCTGTAAGCACCAAAAGCTAAGCCTCCACCGACAAGCAAGAATTGAAACATTGGAAAACCAGGAATAATGGCAAAAGATGCGACAACTCCACCAGTCATATAAAGTGCTTTTGGATTTACACTAAACTGCTTACCAATTTGTTCACTTAGTCCATCATCATTTGTATTTCGAGTAGCGATAATACCGGCAGCAGTAGAAATAACAATCGCCGGAATTTGAGCAATCAAACCATCACCCACGGTTAGAAGAGTAAAGACTTCTGTCGCTTGAGAAAAACTCATATTAGACTGAGCGACACCAATAATTATCCCACCAATGATATTGATTGCAGTAATAAGAATACCTGCGATCGCATCACCTTTAACGAATTTACTGGCACCATCCATAGACCCATAAAAGTCAGCTTCAGCACCAACTTCAGCTCTTCTTTTCTTTGCGGTCGCTTCATCAATTAAACCCGCATTAAGGTCAGCATCGATGGCCATTTGCTTACCAGGCATTGCATCTAAGGTGAATCGTGCAGCAACTTCAGCAACCCTACCAGCACCTTTCGTGATAACGATAAAGTTGATGATTACAAAAATGATAAACATGATTATACCAACAGCGAAATTACCACCAACGATATACTCACCAAAGGCGCGGATAATTTCCCCTGCAGCACTTGAACCTTCCGCCCCCCCACGACCGAGAATGTTTTTAGTCGAGGCTACGTTTAATGAAAGTCTAAAAAGTGTAATAACAAGAAGTACCGATGGAAAAGTTGAGAAGTCCAATGGTCTCTTAATGTAGATCGAAAGAAATAAAATTATAACTGATGCTGCAATACTGATTGCGATTAGTAAGTCCATCATCGCAGGTGGAACTGGAACAATCATAACTGCCAAAACCGCAACTAAGGTGGCGGCTACATACATATCAGGGCTGTTGGCAAAATCTTTGAAGTTTTTAAACATTTGTCATCCTTAACTTAATGCTTTTACTTTTCTTTTTACTCGGTAAACGAAAGCTAGTATCTCTGCTACTGCTTTATATAAAGATCTGGGCACTCCTTCCCCGACTTTAACTGTTTTATAAAGAGCTCTTGCTAGAGGAACATTTTCAACGATTGGGATGTCGTGTTCCTTTGCGATTTCTCTAATTCTCATTGCAAGGTGATCTTGCCCCTTCCCGATAACCTGGGGAGCAATCATGGTATCTCTATCATACCTGATAACGATGCTAATATGTGTCGGGTTTGTAACAATTACATCCGCTTTTGGGATGTCCGACATCATTCTATTTTGAGACATTTCACGCTGAATGGCACGAATCTTTTGCTTAACTTCTGGATTTCCGTCTTTTTCTTTGGATTCTTCCTTAACCTGTTGTTTTGTCATTCTAAGTTTTTCCATATACAGGTATTTTTCCCAGAAAAAATCCATGATCGCGACAACAAGCAAACCGATCAAAATGGCACCAGCTAGTTTAAAAGCAAAAAGTTTTCCATAGCTAAAAGCTTGAGCTGCTTCAGTATGCAAAAATCCTACAAAGCTAGTAATATTGGCCTGAATAATATTATAAGTAATGGCCAGAACAATAGAGAATTTAAAAAGCCCCTTAATAACTTCACCAAGAGATTTTTTGGAAAAGATTCTTTTAAAACCACTGGCCGGACTAATTCTTTCCAACTTCAATTGTAGAACATCTGGAGCATAGATAAATCCCACTTGAGATACTTGAGAAACAAAACCAAGAATAAAGGAGGTTCCAAATATTGGTGCCACACTTTTACCAATACTATAAAAAGACTCACGAAGAATTTGCTTTCCCATCTCTTGGTCAGCAAAAGCTCTCGTTAGATCAAGACCGTAAAGCCATGCAATATAGTCTGACATGACTTCAAAAATATAGAGACTAGAAAGCACTAGTACTGAAAAAGCACCTGCTAAAATCAAAACCGAATTGAGCTCTTTAGAAGAAGCTACATCTCCCTTCCTTCTGGCATCGTCTATCCGATACTGGGAAGGCTCTTCGGTTTTTTCGCCACTGTCTGAATCGTCAGCCATTTTCTATCCTATATTACGAACTGGAACCACTCGCCCAGTCTGTCTACATACATTTTGTAAGCTACGTGAAATAATTCTTCCGACACTGCATAAAAAACTGACAGTCCAATCCCAATATTCACGACAAAACTTACCATTAAGATATTCATTTGAGGGATGGTTCTTGCGACAATCCCCATCACCATATTTAAAATTAAATTCGTAAACATAAGTGGTGTTGCGAGTAAAAAAGCTGCCGAAAAAACACCTTTAAAAAAGTCATGATAAAACACATGGATATTTGTAAAGTTCCCGAGACTATTAATACTGATGCTAAAGAATGAATTGACCACTCCTTTAAACATTGGAAGAAGAGCACCCGAAGTTAAAATAGTAATTAAAACCGTCCATTGAATCATTTTTTCAAATGGCCCTATTTGAGAGCCAGCAGTTGGGTCGAAATATGTCACAGAAGCAAATCCTACTTGTTGAGTCATGATCGTACCAGCAGCTACAAATAGCGACATAATTGTTTTAACTAAGTAACCAATAAATAGACCTACAATCGTATTAAAAATTGTAAGGTACCAAAAATTTTCCACACCAAATTGAACAACTTGTTGAACCATTGTCGCTTCAACGATAGGAAAAAAAGCGTAGCTAATGATCATTGTTGTTAATGACTTAACTAGAAAAGGAACTCCCGTATTATCAAAAAGCGGAAGTTGAAAAAGAATCGCTGCCCATCTCGTAAACACGAGCCAGAAGGCTATGAAAACGGGATAGTCATTGATTCCAACAGAGATCATCTATTCATTACCAATTTAGGAATATTTACATATAACTCATGAGTAAATGAAGTCATTGTCTCCATCATCCATGGGCTCATAAAAACTAATGCCATAACAATTACTAAGATTTTTGGGATAAAAGATAATGTCTGCTCATTAATTTGTGTAACTGCTTGAAAAAGAGAAACCAAAATACCCACAACTAATGCCCCTAAAAGCATCGGAGCTGCCAGCATTAAAGCTACCTTTATGGCCTGATTGGTGACTTCAACTACAAATCCATTATCCATAAAATATCCTTAGTTAAACGATCTTAAGATCGAACCTGTTACTAATTGCCATCCATCGACCAGTACAAAAAGAAGTAGCTTAAACGGCATTGAAATAATTACCGGAGGTAACATCATCATCCCCATCGCCATCAGGACTGAAGCTACAACCATATCTAGTACTAGAAATGGAATATATAATAGAAAGCCTATTTGAAAAGCTGTCTTCAATTCAGAGATAATAAACGCTGGAATTAAAAAATGAATTGGAACATCATCGATATTGCTTGGAGCAGTTGTTCCAGTTACGTCATAGAATAGTCCGATATCTGCTTTTCTCACTTGCTTAGACATAAAACCACGAAGTTCAAACTCAATAGTTGATAGGGCCTGAGTTGTGGTTATTGATTTTGCCATCAATGGATCAATCGCTTTATCGTAAATATTTTTTCCTGTTGGCATCATAACAAACAAAGAAAGAAACATCGCGAATCCAATCAGTAATTGGTTCGGTGGCATACTCTGAGTACCGATTGCTTGCCTAACGAAAGCAAGGACAACAATGATACGAGTGAAAGAAGTACATAAAATAATAATCGCTGGCGCTAAAGTTAAAACAGTGAA
Source organism: uncultured Oligoflexia bacterium (assembly GCA_950060715.1). The sequence continues at coordinate 8,833 of CATLVA010000020.1, forward strand.
GAGAACCATAACTTGCATGGTATCTACCAAATTTGTTCCTTGCCCAAAATTGACACTTAAACCAGGAAGGCTCATCCCTTGTCCTGTTGCTTGAGCAAAAACTCCTCCAGAGAGGGTCAATAAGAAAAATGTTGTCAGCGTTTTAATTAGTCCAGTCATGTTTTCCTTATTGAAGAGACTTGAGTCCCTTAACCTTTTCTTTAATTTGATCAGAAAATTTAATTCTATCTTTCACTTGGCTATAGCTTGATAAAGAAGACTCTTTATTAGATTGAGTGATATCTTCCTTAATTTTAATCTTGGAATCATTCACAGGGTCTGTATCTGCGAAATCAAGGTTTGAATCAAAGTTTGTTCCTACTAAAGTTTTTTCTTCATCCTTCAGTAGTCCCGCGACATCCCTAATCTCAGAGATAGGATGAATACCTGATTCAGTATTACTAACCAAGAAAACTTGGTTGTGAGCTTTAATGAGCATTAAGCTTTTCTTTGGCGCTAGGTAGTGCTGATTAAGTACCATGATTTTTTCCGTACTTCCTAAAAATCCAAGTTTACCTTTTTTAAGAAAACCTTTTTTCATTAGGCTTACAACTCCATAAAAAAGCATTAAAACTAACCCGAGAAAAGCTGCGAATTTCCCACCGTACTTAAGAAGAGAGATCTCTTCCCCGTTGAATGTTTTTACTGAAGATTGTTTTGTACTTACTTTGTCGGTTGCCGTAGCAGTTGTCGTTTCTGCTTTATTGGCCACTGCAGGTGTAGGCTTAATAATCTTAGGTTGCTCTTTTTTCTCAATATCAAGAAGATTGTCTAAATACGCCTTATTAAGAAACTCTTTCTTTACCACTTCTTTTTTGGGAACAATAGACCCTCTTTTTGGAGCTTTTGCGATGGCCTTCTGTACCCTAGGAAAAGTTAATTCGATATGCTTGTCTTCAAGTTTAAGAGTTACAAAATCACGTTTAGCTTCAATATTGAATGGAAGCATAGCTTTGATTTTAGTTTCAGTTGCTGTCGTTTGATACGCTCTAACTTGAGTGTCTTTTAAATTAGATGAAAAACTTACTGATTTTTCCATATTCTGCTTAACTTTAGAATCAGGAACAATAACTTGGATAACATCTCCCATAACTTTCAACTCAGGGATTCCTCTTAAACTTCCAGTGAAGTTAACAGTAATCTTTCCTTGCTTCGCCGTTTTATCGAAACTCAATTTTGTCAGAGTTACGTTGGCTAATGCCGCTTGAGTTGTTAGTAATAAACAGAATAAAAATTTCATAAATTCCTCACCTTACTTTAAGGTTTCAATTCTCTCTAATGGGCTGATAATATCAGTTAAACGCACACCAAACTTTTCGTTTACGACAACAACCTCACCTCTTGCAACTAGCTTCCCGTTAACTAGAACCTCTAATGGCTCCCCTGCTAGTTTATCAAGTTCCAAAACAGAACCTTGACCAAGTTGAAGTAGGTCTTTAATCACAACCTGAGCTCTTCCTAACTCGACACTCACTTTAAGTGGGATATCAAGAATGAAATCAAGATTTTGAACCTTTAGCTTGTTAAGTGCTTCATCACCTGTTTTGATTTGATCTGCTAAGCTTGAGATCGCATCTTTTTGATCTTGGTTAATTGCTGTTACATTGTTTTCTGTGTTCTCTTCCATGATTTACCCTCTTAAAAATCCTGTAATCTTTTAGTAATTTGAACGGCTTTGTTCCCTTTGTACTCTCCAGCTAAGCATTGAAGTTTTTTAACTCCTTCTACCTCGATGAAAAGTTCACCTGAAACCTCCTGACTTAGGGGAATGATATCTCCTACCTGTAACCCAACGAGGTCACCAACTGTCATTGTTGTGTCACCAAGCTTAACCACCGCACTGGCTTCAGAAGCATTAACATGCTCG
>CATLVA010000021.1 GCA_950060715.1 uncultured Oligoflexia bacterium
CTTTTAAGTATAGTCAGTGGTTTATTTGCAGGCCTTGTTGGAATTGGAAATGGAGTATTGTTGGGTCCGGCCATTTTAAGTTTAAATCTAGTCGAACATAAAAAGATTAGCCCAACCATAAATGTATTAATGTTTATTAATTCATTTTTTGCTAGTGCTGCTTTAATGCTTAGTAGGCCCTTCATTGTATTTTCTAACCTAAACACGATCACCATTATTGTCATATTTGCGATTGGTGCAGCCTATTTTGGGCGTAGATTTAATAGTTTAATTTCCGTTAAGAATAGGAAGTTGCTCGTTTCATGTGTATTGATTTTAACCATCGCTAGGCTACTTACTAGTTAAACCAACCTGAATTAGTATCTTGATTCCAGATGTTTTGTGGTCTTTTCTTTTTTGAAGCAATCTTTCGTCTATTAGATTTACTGCTTTTTTTAGCAGGTGTTTGGGTCTTAGTTTTTTTCACAAGGTCTATGCCTGAAAGATTAGCTGAACTCACAGATCCTATGCCTCCCATGGCCATGGAATTATGAGTCCAAATTAATACGATTAAGATAGCTAATTTTTTCATTTTAATTCCTCCTTGGAATCTACAACTCTAGTATTTGCATATTTAAGGCCAAAAAATGCTATGTAATATTGAATGCTTAGAGGTGTTTCTCTGTCGGTGTGTGGTGTCATTTTGTGGTTTGGGATAAAATGTCTCCATGGATTTATATATATTTCGCCACGGTGAAACTGATTGGAATTTAGAAAAAAGATTCCAAGGGAGAACTGATATTCCTCTCAATGCTACAGGTAAAAATCAGGCCGTTGAGTTAAGAGAAAAACTGAGAAACTTACCGCTAGTTAAAGTTTATAGCTCTGACTTAAGTAGAGCGCTAGAAACAGCTAAAATTGCATTTAAGGGATTGATCTCGATGCATGAAGAGCTTCAAGAAGCAAATTTGGGTGAAATCGAAAGATTAAAACTCTCAGAAATTGAAGTGAAGTATGGACAGCATTTTATGGATAGATGGTTTTCTGATGATCCTAGCACAATGGATTTTCAATTTCCAAAAGGAGAGTCAAAGCGAGAGCACCAGTTTCGCTTACAAGCTTTTTTAGAGGGCCTATTTTCAATTCACAAAAATGATTCGGTTGGGATATCAACTCATGGTGGAAGCCTTCGTAGAATTATAGAATTATGTTTAAATTCTCCTCAAGATTTAAGAATTAAAAACTGTGATCTTTTTCATTTGAAGTATGATGGAGAATCGTGGGAATTTCTCCAAAACCTATCATAAGCTTTTTTTAATCTCTTTGATGAGCAATTCAATAAGAGGTTTAGAATGTTGCTGTTTTAAATAAGCTAGGGATATATCATGAGAAGCAATTCCATTTTTTGGAAAGTTTTCAATATTAACTAATTTTAGTTTTTTATTTTTTACAAGCTTTTTGGCCACTTGTCCTGGAAGTAAGCCCAGACCAAGTCCTTCTTGAGTAAGTTCTTTCACTGTTTCAAGAGACGAAGTTTTAAATAAATGCCTTTTTTCTAGTTGAGAAAAAACCACTACTTCATTATGTTCAAGATCTGAGAAAGCCTCTGGCATTAATATAAGGGGGGCCTTCTCAATTTTAAATTTTGAATCTGGGCTCTTGTATAGGAAAAACGAGTCTTCAAAGATCTTTTCAATCACTAAGTTTGCTGACTTTTTGGGAGCAACAATAAGGCTTATATCTAATTCATTTTACTCAAGCTTAGATTGAATATGAGCACTTCTACCCGTAGTTAATTCTATGTTAAGTTTAGGGTATATCTCTGAGAAATGATGTAAGAATTTTGGCCAAAAATAGGCTGCAATTGATTCATAGGTTCCTACTCGTAAGTGACCAGCATTCGCATCAAGTGGGTTATGTAATTTTTCTTCGACATCAGATATTGAATGAAAAAGCTCATGACAATAATCAAAAAGAATCTTCCCTTCATTGGTAAGTACGACCCCTCGAGGTTGTCTTATAAAAAGCTCAACACCTAATGCCTGTTCCAGCGTCTTTATACTTTTAGTCAAAGATGGCTGAGTAATATAAATGGTCTCAGCAGCCTTCTTCATAGATCCAAGTTTTGCCACTTCGTAAAAATAGGGTAGTTTTTCAAGGTTTTCTTTAAGTCTCATATAGCTAAATGTTATATCTATAATAGGAATAATTCAATTTAGTTTAACCCAGTATGGTGCTATTTATACATCATGTTAGAAAAATACGTAGCTCAAAAATTTCAATCCGATACTTCCTTAGAAATAAGTCGAGATCTGCTATACGCCCACAAAAAACGCAGAACGATTAGGCAATTCTCGCAAGTTGCTCCTCCTAGAGAAGTCATTGAAAATGCTATTTCCATTGCGGCAAGTGCTCCCAGTGGGGCAAATAGACAACCCTGGCATTTCAGTTTAATTCAGAAACCTGAAAGTAAAAGGACCATAAGAACTTTAGCCGAAAAAGAAGAACTTGATTTCTATAAGCTAAAACCAAATAAGCAGTGGGTAGAAGATTTAAAACACTTACATACTAATGAGATCAAAAGCTTTATTACAGAAGCGCCCTATCTTATTTCTATATTTTACAGGCATATCGATAGGGAAGGCGACGGTTTTAAAAAGAATTACTACGCTAAAGAGTCTGTGGGTATAGCCACTGGGATGCTTATTTCGGCACTTCATCTAAGCGGTCTAAGTACCTTGACTTATACTCCTAAGCGTATGCAATTCTTGACTGAATTTTGTCAAAGACCAAGTGATGAGCGTCCCTTTTTATTATTGGCGGTGGGACTACCAAAGGAAGATGTAGAAGTTCCCCAAATTTCTAAAAAGTCACTATATGATATTTTAAGTATATGGGGCTAAATATCTAAAAAATTGAATTCTTCAGTGTCTTCTTCCTGGCTATTAATTTTTTGATTGAGATTTCTAATAATCATCGAGAATCTTTTATTAAAGTTCCAAAGAATTTTTGCCCCTAATTGAGGATTGTTTTGAATTAATTTAAAAAATTGTTGATGAGTTATTTCTACCACAGAAGTTTTTTCCAGTGCGATGACATCGGCAGATCTTTTCTGCCCATCGATAACCGACATCTCTCCAAAGTAGTCTCCAGCTTTAAGGATACTCAATGAAGTTTCTCCTTTTTTAATTTCTGCGGAACCTTTTAAGATGATAAAAAATGAGCGTCCCATATCGCCTTCATGAATGATGTATTCACCAGACTCAATTGTTGATTGCTTGGATGCTTCGATCGTTTTAGTTATCTCTTTGTAGTTGAGCTTTTCGAAGAAAGGTAGATTCTTTAAAAATCTCGTTTTGTCTTCAGAAGTGATATGTGAATCTTTTTTCAATTCGATGCTTATCGCAATAGCAGTAATATTATCGCGTGCATTACTCTTTAAAGCTGAGTCAATTAGTTCGTCAACATTGGACTGCTTTAACTCTTTTTCAAGAGAGCTCGCCAATTTATCTTCAGGTAAGTGATCGCTGACACCATCACTGCAAAGGATAAACTTGTCAGAAGAATCCAGCTCAATTAATAGATGGTCAATAAGCACTCGTTTAGAGAAACCAATCGCTTGGGTTAGTGCTTGTGCTTTTGGAACCTCTTTCGTAATCCCCTTACTTTGAGCTAACTGCCCGTATGTATGATCCAAAGTCAATTGATGAAGTTGATCAGCTCGTTTAAGATAGCAGCGGCTATCACCTACGTGTGCCAAATAAGCTTTATTATGGTGGATCCACAAGAGAGTTAATGTTGATGCCATACCTTTTAAGCTAGGATCAGTTTTTACAAGAGAACGTATTTCACTCGATGCTTCGTTTATAAGCTCATCGAATGTATCCTTTAACAGATCTTTTTTGGCCGGTTCATGACTTTTTATCAGGGGTTCAAGAAATTCAGCTCTCTCGATAATTTTTTTTGAAACTAATTCACACGTCTTTTGACTTGCAAGGGTACCTTTTATTGCGCCACCCATTCCGTCTGCCACAATATACAAACCTAGTTTGTCATCAACAAATATTGAGTCTTCGTTTTCAGATTTTTTATGTCCAGGATTAGTTCCAAAAAATGAGCTAAGTTTCATATTTAACCTGTTCGGCAAAATTGCCCAACAGGTTAATAGTTAAAATGCTCTTATGCCAGTATGTTTATCATCAAATGACCTGAAAAAGTCGACAAAAAAGCCATTGTAAAAATCTTCACTGCGTTTAGCACGGTAGTCTTCAACAAAATTCTCTATTTCAGTATGGTCATAGTTGAAAAGAAGTAAGCTTGAGTAGATATGATTACTTAGAAAGCCAAAACGTTCAGCATCGGTGACAAAGAACATCAAAGATTTTGCGTTTCTTTTTTTGTCTTTGAGCATACGTCTTTGCCATTTATCTAAACTCATAAGTCCTGTATAAGTGTCAATGGCATACCAACCTTTAGTCGTCTTTAAAATAGTGGCCACATGAAATTGCCATTGTTCCATATCGCCTAAGACCCAAATCTTTTTAATTGCCGTGCGGTCAACCCCTCTTGCGAGAGCATGGAAGTGTGCAATAATGGCCCTTCCAAAGCATAGGCCAAGTACTTCGTCTCGATCATAGTAGTGTTGTCTTCTCACAACTCTTTCTCTTTCAACAGCTCTAAAAACAGTTCTCGTTTGGGATGAAGTCAAAATTCGAGTGTTGTTTCCAACTAGGTCTTGCTCCAATTCTTCATTCAGTATTTGATTGAGGTTATGATTACTCTTTTCAATAAAATCTTCACTGGCATCATTATAGATCGCATAGAAGTTTTCATTACCATAATAGTCTTTTAAGTCTTCCAAGCTTCTAGCATTAGGGAGCTCTTCGACATTAGATTCATTGTCCCATACATAGGTATCCCACATTGGAGTTGTAAAATCTTGGTAGGTGGATACCCAAGAAGCATGAGCAGAGCTGATAACAAGTAATAGTAAAAAACCTAATTTAGTCATATTGAAATCCTGTGGCGGCCTTATACCAGAATTTAGGATTTCCAGTGGAAGTTCTGTATATTTTATATATTAGATTTCCGGTAAATCTTCATCAAACCATTGCCTCATGACTTCTAACTGTTTTGCTTCTACAGGAGCTATATTTGACCAGGTAGGAGGCATAGGTTGTTCTGGATCTGTTATGACTTCAAATAGATAGTCTACATCTATTGGTAGTGCCTTCATGGCCTCATAGGTGCTTAGGTCTAAGAATGCTGCTTGTCCGGCAGGGTTATGGCATTGAGCACATTTTGGAAAAAATACTTTCTCTGAGAGCGACTTCCAATTGGGTGCCAAGGCAATTGGCTTAGGGATAACTTTACTGGGAGCCCCAAGTGAGATCCATTCTGCTAATAGTAGTTTTAAATTTCCTTCTAATGCAGGGGCGTCTTTGGGCATTCTATCTGTTTCGATTGAGCGTTGAATCGCATTCAGATCGGCTTTAACATTATTGTAATTTGAATAGGCGGGATGACATTGAACACATTGAGGTTCTAAAATTTCTCGTTTGATGACTTCGAAGTCAATGGTTTCTAAAGGTGCCGCTATTTTAATTTCTTCAAATTCCAAGTTCCCCGTTGTAGGGGGAACTCGGCAGGCCGTAATAATAATTAATAAACTCGCTAGTCTTAACATTCTATAACCTCGGATCTTCTCCGGTTAATTCTTTCCATGCTTGGTCAGCTTTAGCTTCATTACCGACAACATCACGGTCAAAGAACCTTTTGGCACGGGAATTTACGAAATAATGGGCCCTGTTTCCATTAATTGTGAACAGTTCAGGATCGATCCCAACTTTTTGACCGACAATCATCGCCCTTGCACACCAACCTCCGTAGGTCGGCTCATATTTTCCTGGATCAGCCTCGAAGAGGTTTTTGTTGGCCATATTGGCAAATAGGTAGGTAACACCTTTAAAAACCGTACTGATTTCATTTTTTCCTGGTAAAGCGCTAGAACCACCTTCGGGAAAAACTGAAACCGGATCATATGCCTGTTGACTTACATGATGGATCAGCCCAACCTGTCCGGCCCCTAGATTGTAATTTTCAAGACTTCTTGCTGCATAAGTTTTAATACTGAATAAAATTAATAAGATACTGAGTAATTTCATACCTCCTCCTTCTTTGATTATGGTTATAATCCGGAGGAAAGTATAAATATAATGAAATGTTTTGATATTATATATAGCTAGGAGTTATATCTCTACAGCTTTCTTAAGAAGCGTATCTGCTATTTATTTAGAGTTTTAATATTTTTCTAATAATTCACCTACATTTAAGTGCCAGATATAATTTATAATATCTGAAGTTCATTTTGTTTAAATATTATCGCTAATTTTCCGAATAGGTAAAAAAACGAGAATGTGATGGATGAATTTGAAATTGAATTAAAACAAGACTTTCTAACAGAATCGACTGATCTTCTAGAATCAGCAGAGATGTCTTTTCTAAACCTAGAGAATGATCGTGAGAATATGGATATCTTAAATGAGATATTTAGATTAGCACATAATCTCAAGGGGACCTCGCAGGCGGTAGGCTTTATGCAATTGTCTGCCTTAACCCATACTGCAGAAAACCTTATTTTAAAATTAAAAGAAGGTGAGTTGAAGGTAACCGATGAGATTGTAACCACTCTTTTAGTATTTAAAGATAAGGTTTATGAAATCATTGAAGGTTTAAAAGAAGACTTTAATGCTAGTTTTGATTTTTCTGCGCTTGAAGATAAGCTCGTGAGAATTTGTGAACACGGTTCTCTAAGTGGAGAAGCCACTGCTGAAGAAGAAATGGTTGTTGAGCCTTCTATTGGAGAGATGCAAGAGCAAGTTGAAGTACATTCAGAACATATAGAACAGTTTGAAACTCCGAGTTTTGAACCAGCACCAGTAGACGAAGAAGAAATAGAGCCAGTTAATACACTTGAAGATGATCTTGCCCGCCTTGAGGCTGAGCTTAAACAAATTGCAGCTGAACCACCTAAAGAGAATCAATACAGTGATGCGGCTCTAGAATCTCTTAGAGAACTTGGCATGGATATCCCTAGTGATATGGAACAAGCTAAAGCTCCCGTGGCGGAAGTATCTGCTGCTGAGCCAGTTGAAGTCGCTCCAACTATTAATCCTACGCCGATAAGTCAAAATAAACCGGCACCTAAGGCCAGCTCCGGAAATGGTGGTGATTCAGGTGACTCAGGAAATAAACCCTCTGATTCTAGTGCTCCTAAAAAAGCAAATGGACCTGAAGAAAGCATTAGAGTTAAGCTTTCACGTATTGATCAGATAAATAACGTTATTGGAGAGTTAGTCATTCTCCAGACTGTTGTTTCACAAAGAAGATTTGAATTTGTTCAAGATGAATTGATGAATAAATCGATCACTATGATGAGTAAACTTTTTAAAGAAGTTCAAGAATTGGCCATGTCACTTCGAATGCTTCCGATTAAAAGTGTTTTTCAAAAAATGAATAGGATAGTAAGAGACACGTCCTTGAAGTTAGAAAAAGATGTTAATTTAAATCTGGTTGGAGAAGATACAGAAGTCGATAAAACAGTTATTGAAAAAATATCAGATCCTCTCGTACATATTGTCAGAAATGCTGTCGACCATGGTCTTGAAAGCCCTGAAGCAAGAGTTGCATCAGGTAAGGATAAAAAAGGTCAGATTGAATTAATGGCCTTTCATGAAGGAAATAACCTTGTTATTCAAATTACAGATGATGGGAAGGGGATCAACCCTGATGTTATCCGTAGGAAAGCAATTGAAAAACGCATAATCTCTGAGAATAGTAACCTCACAGATCAGCAAATAATCGATATGATTTTTCACCCAGGATTTTCAACAGCTGAAAAGGTAACGGATGTTTCTGGGCGTGGTGTTGGAATGGATGTTGTAAAAACAAATATTGAAGCACTAGGTGGGCAGGTTAAACTTAGAAGTAAAGTTGGGGTTGGTTCTTCATTTAAGATTATCCTTCCACTAACACTTGCTATCATCGAAGGTGTAGTCGTTTCTGCTGATAGTGAGAAATTTGTTATTCCTCTTTCTCAGATATCTGAAGTGTCACAAGTTTTACCTGAAGATATTGAGTCTTTTTCTGGTGGAACAAAATTATTTAAATTAAGGGGCGAAGTTTTACCACTTTTCTTTGTTAATCATAAGATAGGAAAGCCTATCGCTGAACAAAAGAGATTTACAACTATTATCGTTAGGGGATTAGATTATCCTTTTGGTGTGGTGGTTGATGATATTCTCAATCAACAACAAGTTGTTATTAAAAAACTTGGAGAGGATATTCTGAATAAAAAAGGAATGATGGGTTCTGCTATTATGGCGGATGGACTACCTGCTTTAATTCTTGATGTCCTTGAACTATACCGTGACGATTTAAAACGAAATAAATCATTTGAAAAACAAAAAACAAGAAATATGGCCAAGGCCGCGTAAGGAGAGATGATGAGCGATCGCAACGATTCAGACTATCAAAAAGAAATTGAATCTTTAAGAGAAAGGTACTTACAGTTCAATTTAGGAAATGAAGTTTATGCAATTCCTCTTCTAAATGTGAAAGAGGTCATACCTGTTCCTAATACGACACCTGTTCCCAATATTCCGGCCTATTATAAGGGAATAATGAATTTAAGGGGACAGATAATTTCTATTTTGGATTTAAGAAAAAAACTCAATATTAAGCCTAATGAAGATTTAGAGGAAGCTGTTGTTATCGTTGAATTACAAGGTCTTAATATCGGCGTTATCGTCGATTCAATTAATAGAGTATTACACTTACAAAAAGAAGAAGTTGGTGAGATCCCTGAAGTTTCTTCTCAGATTAACACTCGTTTTATTGAGGGTGTTTATAAAGGTGCTGATGCTTTGACTATTCTGCTTGATCTAGACGGAATTTTAAATATTAAAGAAATTAAAAACATGCAGGCAAAAAGCGCTTAATTAAATAAAGGTAGCACTCTATGAGTATTATTGATAAGTCGAATTTCGACGAGGTATACCAGTACGTAATCACCCATGTGGCAAGAGAGTCGGGGAACGTATTTTCAGACAAAAATAAGTCTATGGTTGAGTCTAGAATATGTAAGAGGCTACTTACCTTAAATATATCCTCAATGAGTGAATATCTGACTTATATTAAAGCTAATCAAGAGTCAGAATTAAAACATTTAGTAGGGCTACTAACAACTCATCACACTTTCTTTTTCCGTGAGTATGTTCATTTTGAATTTATCGAAAAAAACCTTGATACAATCATTGCTCAAGCAAAAGCTAAAGGGCGAAAGCGCATAAATATATGGAGTTCTGCTTGTTCTAAAGGCCATGAAGTTTATTCACTTGCGTGTTTTTTAGATCATAGACTGAAACAGATGAAGTCTGATATGGATTTTCAGGTTTTTGGTTCTGATATTGATGAAGAGTCGATTGCCTATGCCAAAAAAGGTGTTTATCCTTATCAAGAAATTAAGCAAGTACCAGCAAGCTTTCTAGAAGGTTACTGGCAACGTGGTAAAGGTGCTAAAGCGGATTTCGTTAAAATTAAATCTGAAATTCAAGAAAAGTGTCGCTTCTTTCCAGGAAACCTATTAGCTGAGGAAAGAGATCTTGCAGGGCAATGTGATGTTATTTTCTGTCGAAATGCCCTCATCTATTTTGAGAATAATAATATTAAAAAAATCGTACAATTTCTGCTGAAAGCTTTAACTGATGACGGTTTTCTTTTTACGGGAGTTTCTGAACCTATTGGTGACATTTGTGTCACTGTTGAGAAAGTTGGACCTTGTGTTTACCAAAGAACTGGAGCACAGAAATCAGTCCCTGTGGCAGATGTAGAACCTGAAAAAGAAGAAAAAATTAGAATGGTGCTCGTTGATGACTCACCACCAGTTCTTAAAATTTTGGAAAAAATGTTTTCATTAAATGATCGTTTTGAAGTTGTGGGTAAATGTAAAAACGGTCAAGAAGCGGTCGAGTTTTTTAAGAATAACCAAGCGGATGCTATGACCTTAGATCTTCATATGCCTGTACTTGATGGGGTTGGTTATTTGAAAGACCATTATAACGAGAACCACCCTCCAGTCATAGTTGTTTCGAGTGTTAATAAAGATAATGAATCTCTTGGTAAAAAGGCCGTAGAGTATGGTGCGATCGACTACGTAGAGAAACCTACTATTCAGAACTTACATAAATCTGCGGAAGAAATTACCAATAAGATAATTGTTGCCGTAAAAGAAAGAAAAGCAAAGAAGTCGCAACCAGCGCAAGAAGTAAGTGAAAGTTCAGTCGCAGCTGAAGTGAAAAAGGAAACTTCAATTCCGCTCAATCGTAAGAAGAGTTTGTACCATAGAGATGATGTCGGAGTGAATAAGACGATCATTAAAATAGACCTGTATGTTTTTGCTCACGAGTCTGATAAAAATGAGCTAAAGCGTTTTTTGCATGAGCTCTAGGATTTAGGATATATGCCTAAAGCGATTATCACTAATCGAAACACAAATTGGGTAGAGCAGAGTTTAACCGAGTTTGATTTCAAATATTCAAGGGCGAAAAAACGCCAAGATGATGAAATCCTCATGACAAATATAGATGATTTTAAGTATTGCGACAAAAATCGTTGTTTTTCCGTTAACTCAAATTAATCGGTTAATATGGACACAGCCATTGTGATAGAGAAGCGG
>CATLVA010000022.1 GCA_950060715.1 uncultured Oligoflexia bacterium
AGCTGATCTTATACGCAGCTGTAAAACTAACTTGACTGGTGTGACAATCTATATGGAGGATAAAACTTGGGTTGGAGCCAATGGCTCAGCTCCAGTGAAAAGAGCTGAGTTGGAAAATTTCAATTCAGTAGATAGCGGTTGTAGCATCGCTATCGGAAATATCTATTAACTAACAAGCTATTCTAATAAGGACCGTAGCTCCATCTCATGAGCGTGAGCTGCGGCCTTACAAAATTCTAATTTTTTTCCGTTTGTTCTTTCAAAGACATGGGTTTTTAAGCCTGCAAGGCAACCCTTAATAAAACTAGTTGTTCCTAGGTTTAGTACCGCACTAGTGGAGATATTCTCCTCAAAAAAATCAAATCCTTCTTTTTCTCCGAGCTCACTCTTTTTGGGCGCCGTCTGGCAAGAACCAAGAATAATACTCAATATAAGAAGGCTTAATTTCATCATGCTGAAACCTGCTTGAAATTCTTCTTAGTTCCACAGATTAAAATAATGACTGTTTGGACTAAAAAGAAACTTCCGAGGAAAATTGCGCCACCCTCTGAGAATCCATAAGAATGTAAACCAGAGGCCAGGATATAATTAACTCCAAACCATGCCATCATAACAGTCATAAAGCCTGCCGCCGATAAGACGATAAAGCGGTGTGTGTCTATCCAGCTTGAATACCTTCCATGAACTATTACCATGTAAAACAAAAGAACAATTAAAGACCAAGTTTCCTTTGGATCCCATCCCCAGAAACGCCCCCAAGAGTAGTCGGCCCAAACCCCTCCAAGAATAATACCAGCGGCCAAAAGAACAATTCCTATTTTGATACAGGTATAAGTTAGGTCTTGATAGTATCTATAGTCGGCTTTTGTAAGACTTCCAATTCTCATTTTAACTAAGGTCATATTCGCAACTAGCCAACTCAATGCTAGTGCCGCGTAGGAGAGTATAATCGTTGTCACGTGAGTTGATAGCCAGAAATTGTCTCTTAAGACAGGAACCAAAGGGGAGATAGCACTATCAAGCATATTATTAGCAAACATCATCATAAAGAGGCATAGGATATTGTATCCAAGACCTGCTAGTAAGAATGTTTTATCTTTCCTAAAGAGGAGCACAATCAGCGCAATGGTGAGGGCGCCAAAGCCTGAGAAAAGAACTGTTTCATACATATTTGTAATCGGAGCCCTTCCTGAGATCATGACTCTAATAGCGATCCCAATGGCCTCGATTAATAAGGTAAATATAGCAAGGATAACACCCCAGCGCATAGATTTAAATAAAACCGCCAAAAAGATTCCAACTAGAGCGATTAACATGGCGTAAGAGAAGAGGTGCGATTTAGCAAATTTATACTCGAGCATATATTTCGAATCGTGCTCGGTCTTGTATTTGACTACAGAACTCTCAATTAAATCTGGAAGATTTTGATCCATATAATTGCTAAGCGGGCTCCATCCAGAGTTGTCTTCACTTCCGGTGTATATTGTATAGGCATTGCCTGAAACAATTTTTTCGTACAGATCAACTCTCGCCCAAACTTTATTGAGATCTTTCTTAAATGAATTGGACTCTTTTTGCTTCATGATTTCAGATCGAATAAGGTCTTTTTTCTGAACTAAACTTGAAGCAGCTTGAGTGTTACTACCTTCTTCAACTCCCAGTAGTTTTTTTGAATCCACATGTTCAACTAGAATTGGAAATTCAAATTCAGTACCCGTTCTTTGTTGGAGCATAAGCCTACAGAAAGTTAGGGTTGGGGCTTCATCGTTAAACTTAGACTTTCCTGTAAGAAACTTAACACTCTCACTGGCGAGTACTAGATAAGGCTTAACACGCCCTCCTGCAAGCACAGGGTTTTCTTCTTTAAAAGCATCACAATCGTTAGCAAAACTAACTAAGGGGAGAAGTAGGGTGAAGGCCAAAATCCATTTCATACAAGAACCTTTTTCTTTTTACGATTAATTATATAATGCCATATTGAGCCCAAAACTATAAAGAGTGAGCCTAAGTATTTAAAAAATCTTCCTGGATCGTAGTTTACACTAAACGCCGAACCAAATTGTTCACTACCGTCTTCGTTTCTTCCAACTGGAAAGTAAGAAGACTGATAAAAAGTAAAATCATCATATTTCAGAGGGTGGTTCATATAAACATGGTGCTTTTCAATTCCAGTAGCACCTCTTCCGTCTAGTAATTGTACAAAGCTTTCGTAACTTGCAGGATCATTCGTCCCAGGATTTTTATTCATTTTAAATCGCTCAAGGGTTATTTGATAAGGAAGCTTGATCTCTTTTGGAAGAATTTGCAGCCTAACATTAAGTTTGCTGTTACTAAGCTCAAGTGGTCCATCATTTCTCACCCAATAGCTTTTACCGCCAACCTCAACTTCTACCGCTTTGATATTACCTTTTATAATTTTTCCGTTGTCTTGAACTGGAGTGACTGCTTTAGGAATCTGAATAGGGAAGGTATCGTTACTGTGCCTTAGTAGCCTGATTTTGAAATTCATCCAAGGAAGTGCGACTATATTGTCATTCGAAAGGTCTTCAACCTTCCACTGTTTTTTTCTTTTCTTAAAATAGGCCACAGACTTTCCAAAGAGAAATAGATTAGGTTTATCTTTAAATAAGTCGGCTGACAAAACTCTAAATGGTGAGTTTTCATTCTTGGTTAAATCGTCATTAACTGCAACAGGGGCGAAGTCAGGGAAAAATTTTAATAGCGTCTGTCCGTGGGTAAAGGCCACAAACCTTGCCCCTTTATCTGTTTTCCCGATTGGGTATCCCTTATCCTCAGGAGTATAACATTGGCTCGTAATTAGATTCCAAATAATAAAACCACTGCTCCCCACTTTGGAAAAGCAGCTCTTTAGAAACTCTGGCATATAATGAACGTTTAAAAGACCCATTCTCTCAGAAGATTTATAATCGGATCTTGGACTTAGTGAGAGAGTTACATCTTGTGAGAAGTTCTCATTGAATAGCATGTATTGTGACGAGTGTTGGGAGGAATGGTGGTTTTCATCGCCTACCCACTGAATGTCCCTTTCTGCAAATGGAATGAAAGATTTCACTCTAATGATTTTATCAACATCTGGGTTGATCGGAGTGTTTAGTGTTTGCTTACCGTAACTGTATGGAAGAGACATTTGAAAAGTTCTTTTTAGATTCTTAAATTCGACTCGAAGGATGTCGTCATTAATGAAAACAGTTGAGCTGGGAGTATTAGGGAGCAGTTGAAGTTGACCGTCAATTCCATTGATATAAGTGAAAAATGAACCTATAAATAGAATAATGAGTCCGGCGTGAATCACATAAAACCCATACAGACGTTTTTTCACTGGCAGGCGCACAACTGTGGCCATAAATATACTTAAAAACATTCCCAGCTGAATACCCATAAACCACCAAGACTTATAAACAAGGCGATTAGCGTAGTCAGTTCCGTGATAACTTTCCATGAAAGTTCCATAGATCAGAGAGATGGCAAAAAGGCTTATGATGACAACTGCGAATTTTACGTCGGATAGAAGACGTTCTGTTTTTTTGTATAAATCTATGATTTTATTCATTTGTATTCCAATGTATTTGCTTGAGATATTAACTTAATAATACATCTCTGGCCATCAGCACTTAAGATCTTGAGAAGTACGGATATTCCTTAAAGTTTCTTAATACCTTATTTTTTTACAGTAATTATTTGATTTCATTAAAACTTCTGCGTAAAATTGTCTTAGCAAAAAGGTAGTTTAATGACCAGCAGTTTGAAATTCGAAACAAGACACACAAAAGATGAAATCAAAGAAGTTTATAATTTTAATACAGAGGCTTTCACTGATTTAAATGAATGGACTCAGACCAGTATTGAAAAGCAGCTTAAAGAAGGCTGGGAGCTTGTATCCGTAAAAAGTGGCAAAGAAATTATTTGCGCTTTATTCTTGAAAAAGAACGGGCCAGTACTTCTCACGAAAAACACTCCAATCAAAATCAATCATCAAGGTAATGGTTACTCTCACGAGATTAAAGAATTTTACGAAAAGTACGCTAAGGAAAATGGAATAAATGAAGTTTATAACTATACTCCTCGAGATAACTTTCGTATGATTTCTCTAAATGAGGGACATGATTACGCCAAGACAGGAAAATCAATCGAAGACGGTGCTCTTATTGAATGGGTAAAAAAAATATAAGTTTGCTATAAATACTTACTGGGAGGAATAAATGGCAAAGAAGAAAGCAACAAAAAAGGTTGCCGCGAAAAAGGCGACCAAAAAAGTAGCTAAGAAAGCGACTAAGAAAAAAGCAGCAAAAAAAGTAGCTAAAAAAGCAACTAAGAAAGTAGCTAAGAAAGCAACTAAAAAAGCAGCTAAGAAAGTAGCTAAGAAAGCGACTAAAAAAGTAGCAGCTAAAAAAGCAACTAAGAAAGTTGCAGCTAAGAAAGCAACTAAAAAAGTGGCAAAGAAAGCAGCAGCTAAGAAGACTAAAAGAAAGCCAAATGCAGCTTTCATGAAGCCTCTTACTCCTTCTGCAGAGCTTGCTGAAATCGTTGGAGCTAAGCCTCTTCCAAGAACTCAAGTTGTTAAGAAACTTTGGGATTATATCAAGAAGAACAATCTTCAAGATCCAAAAAATAAAAGAAACATCAATGCAGACGATAAACTTAAGCCAGTATTTGGTGGAAAGAAAACTGTATCAATGTTCGAAATGACAAAACTAGTTTCTCAGCACCTAAGCTAAGAATATAAGTTATGGCCTCCATGCAAATGGGGGCTTTTTTTATCTCATTATTTCAGTAAATTTATAATATCGGTTCTGTTTCTCGGAAGAAATAACTTTTAATTCCTTATTTAGAGAAAATAATTCATGGCAATTAGGTGTTGGGTTTCCAAGTGCAAAACTGCGTTTACCTGATAGGTAGTCTAGGCAAGTATTTGTATATAATTTTAAATATTCCGGCATATAACGATCTATAATTCTAATATAGGAGAGTTTTTTAGATTTAACTTTGTCTCCTAATACATCGTCGACCAGATGAGGAGCCTTTGAGAATAATTCTACGAGCTCCTCTCTTAGTTTATAGTCTTGAGAGAGCTTTTTTAAAGGAGCAATTTCTAAATTCTTACCCTTTAAAAATTGCTGTGTATTAAAATGAATATCTATTTTTTCATTGGTAAAGCTTAACTTCTTTAATAGTGAATAGAGATCTTCACTGTATTTAGGTGCTACTTCGAAATAGCTTTGAATTAAATAAGGTTTTAATTTTTTCAAACAGTCAGGGTGAATGGCCTGGAAGTCCTGTGTGATTAATAGTTGGCTGGTGATGATCTCGTCTACTGGAGATTTCCCGCAAAAAAATTCAGAAAACTCTGACTCAGTCATCTTATCTAGGAATGACCACGCTTTTTGCGGTCCAATTAGGCGAGGGTAAAGTAGTTCAACTAATTTAACTCCAAACTTATGGTTATGAATATAGTTAGTAAACATATGCTCGGCTTGGTCTACACAGTCCTTTTCACTTAAGCTTAGGCAATTGCTTATTTCTTTTAAAAAGTACTGGTCTCTTTTTTCTCGGAAAAACTCGTCATTTTTAAAAATTGGCCATTGGGAAATACTTAAAACAAGTTGATAATCTTTTTCAATTAATTTGGGCCTTGTATTTAGGAATTCGAGATAACCGATTCCCATCAGTTCTGTCATTTTTGACCATTCCTCATTCCTAAGAGAAGGCTTTAAGTCTTTGGCATGAATGAAATACTCTTGATAGTTCTGTTGAGAGCTTAACACTCGCAGATCCTGCATATTGTACTCTGTCTTAGCAGCAAGAGAGGTGCCGAAGGAGCAAAGCGTTGTTATGAAAATGGTCCAGAGATAATGCATAAGACAATTCTATATCTGTGTGAAAATACCGTCAAATTTAGCTTTATTTAATGTGGTGATTCGGTTACAAAATGCGAATGACGCTCTATAAAATAAAACAACTTCAGTACCAAGATTGGAAAATATTAGCTTATCCCGAGTACATCGAATTCATTAAAAATGACCTCGAAAAAATCGATCAATTAATAAAATTTGCTCAAAAGCGCGATGATAAAAAGCCATTTAAATGGACAGTTGAATCAGGAGCAGTCCAGTTTATCGTGGGAATATTTCCTGAAGAAAAGCTTATAAGGCTAGCTTCTAAACAATTAAGCTATGAACTTAATATTTTGTCTTTTGATCCATTGGAAAAAGAAGAACTAGAAGAACATGCCAAATTAATCGCGGAGCTACCTTTATTTGACTCACCTATGGTTATTGAATTTATTTCAAAGAATCATGATCTTCCGCTTTTTATTGAGCCCGAATTTGAATCCGTTCATATTAAAGAGCAAGAGCTAGCAGCAAAATTAGTATCGCAAGTAAACACCTATAAGCAGTCTCTTTTTGAAAAAGTTTCTGATTTTGGTTTGGATCTTACTGCAAATTATATGCTCATTAGGATTCATCTTTTAAAATTTTTAGCAATATTGCCCAACTTAGATCATGACAAAGATGGTGATGAAGTAAAGCAAATTTTTCTTGAAACTCTAAGGCGGTTGATTCACGACTCTGCACTGGCTGAGCAAAAAGGTTTAAAAGGACAAAAAAGAGCGCTGCCTTCCCATTATATTTTTGCGACAAAAATTCTACTAAAACTTTCAACATTTCTTCCGGCAAGAATTTTAGCTTTTGGACTACGAAGGTCCGTCTCGATGATGGCAAAAAGGTTTATCGCAGGAGAAGATATTAAAAAAGCATCGTCTTCTTTAGGAGGACTTCGGTCGAGTGGTAGGGATTCAACGATTGATCAGCTAGGTGAGTTGGTTGTGTCTACAACCGAGGCAGATATCTATCTTGAAAGAGTTCTTGAGATTATTGAAGGTATTAACAATAATAATATCGCTGGTGAGAAAAACGCGGCGAACCTATATCGCTCTCATGTCTCAATAAAAGTTTCGGCCCTTGCGCACGACTTTAAACCTCAGGACTTTCTGTATACTTACGATCAAGTTGCTCCACGACTGATAAAAATTTTAAATACGGCAAAAGCTAATCAGGTTTTTATTAATATCGATGCTGAACATTACCACTTTAGAGATATTGTTTTTAAAATATACAGGAAGGTTTTACTCGAAACCGAAGAACTTAAAGACTACGCTCAAACTGGTATTGTCGTTCAGGCCTATCTACGGGACGGTATCGATCATATTTTAGAAGTTATTGAACTAGCAAAAGAACGCGGAATTATAATGCCAATAAGATTGGTGAAGGGTGCCTACTGGGACGCCGAAACTATCGAAGCAGAAGCCCACAATTTTATGGCCCCTCAGTATTTAAACAAAGAGGAAACAGATCTACATTTTAGACAGCTGATTTATATCTCATTAAAACATCCTAAAGAAATTATTCTGGCCATTGCTTCTCATAATATTCAAGACCACTGTTTTGGAGAAGCTTTGAGAGAGAAAATGTTTCCAGAATCTCCTGTGATAGAACACCAATGTCTACATATGACTTACGAAGCTCTTAGTATTGGTCTATCAAAAATGAATTGGCCTACGAGAAATTATATTCCTGTTGGAGACTTACTTGTTGGGATGGCCTATCTTGTTAGACGTATCATGGAAAACTCATCTCAAGTGGGTGTTTTAACTATTATGAGGTCACATAAAAAAGGCAATCTCTTTAGACTTCCTTATGAAATATTGGCGGAGAAGAAAGAAACTAATGCCTATGTAAATGACGAAGCACTAAATAGTTTAACCAAAGAATTCAGAAATATTTTTCCGCTTCGCTCTTATTTAGAAGATCATTTTAAGTTGATACAAAATAAACTTAAAGACGACTTGAAAGATCTTAAAGATGTTAAGCTCTACTATAATGAGGGAGATTTCTCAGTTGTATCTAGCTCTCATCCAAGCTTAACGATTGGAAAAATCCAAATGGATACTCAGCAGACTGTGGATCAAAAAATTAATTCTTTATTTGAAGGTTTTCAAAAAGAGAGTTGGTCGATGTCCCAAGAAAAGAGGTTTGCCGCTCTCCATAGACTAGCGGACTTAATGCTTTTAAAGAGAGTTGAATTGTCCAGTCTAATCATGATCGAGGCAGGTAAAACTATAGACGAGGCCACTGCTGATGTTGATGAGGCGATTGATTTTGTGAATTTTTATATTCGTGAACAAGCAAAAATCGAAGCTACCGGTGATTATTCAGCAAGAGGGGTTGTGGGAGTTATTGCACCTTGGAACTTCCCATTGGCGATACCGTGCGGAATGACAGTAGCCGCTCTAGTTGCAGGTAATTGTGCTATTTTAAAACCGGCAGAGCAAACGATGCTCATATCAAAGAAATTGGTTGAACTGGCCTATGAAGCTGGTATCCCTGAATCTGTGTTACAGATTAGTTTAGGGGCAGGAGAAATTGGCGCGGCCATTGTTGATCATGAGTTAACTGTTGGAGTGGTTTTTACAGGTTCTCGCGCGGTGGGAGAAATGATTTATAAAAAAATCTCCGCACAAAGAACTTCATCCCGTTATGATTACGAAGCAGTTAATAAATTTGCCATCACCGAAATGGGTGGGAAAAATGCGATTATTGTAACCAATAATAGTGAGCTGGACGAAACAGTAAGTGGAATAATATATTCAGCATTTGCTCATGCAGGTCAAAAATGTTCTGCGGCCTCTCGGATCATTATTGATAACCAAATTAAAGATGCCTTTTTGAAACGATTCATCAAGGCAATTGAAGATATCAAGGTTGGACCATCTACTTCGTTTGCAACTTTTGTGAATCCTTTAATCTCTAAGGAAGATGCCGATAGAGTGCGAGAAATGGCCAAAAGAGCAAGAAGTGAATGTGAGAAGTTTGGTGGAACCGTTCATATTGATAGATCAGAGGAAGAATATGAGGGGTATTGTGTAGCGCCTTCTTTATTTGAGCTACCTGCACATATAACCCTAACAGAAAAAACAGTTGCGACAGAAGAAGTATTTGGTCCTCTAATCCACTTGATAGGATATGATTCATTAGATCAGGCCATTGAGATATTTAATTCGACTGAATATGCACTCACTGGTGGAATTTTTTGTCAGTCTCAAGATGATATTGATTATATCGCCCCTAAGTTAGAGGCTGGTAATATCTATATAAATCGTCCAAATACTGGGGCAAGAGTTGCAATTGAACCTTTTGGCGGTTTTAAAATGAGTGGAACAGGGCCTAAAGCTGGAGGTATAGAGTATCTTTACCAATTCAATAAGCTCAAAGAAGTAGATGCGAATGAAGAGTTGATTTTTGGTGAGCTGGAACAAACTGAACTTCCTTATTTCGCACATCCTTCAAAGCTTTCTTTTGAGAGACGACTTGAAAATATAAAAAGACTGACACAAAGTTTAATTAATCAATTTGAGGTGTACTTTAGTCTTATTTCCGATGAGGATAAGCAAAAGTTGATTTCTCTTTATGATTCAATGGACAGCGGTGAATTTAATTTACATGAAAGAGAATTTCCAAATCGCTACATACCAGGACAGATCAGTTACAATAAAAAAGATATGCCGCTTGGGCGTGGAATCCTTATTGATGATAAAGATAAATTAGAGGTGCAGGCGGTAATTGATATCCTGATTAATCTTGTTATTGGAAATGGTTTGACTATTTTGGCAACGAATAAGGACTCTCATAGAAAATGGCAAGAGTTTACAAAGCTTTGCTACCTCAAAGGTGTGTCGAGCTATAATCTTTCTCTTGGAGAGGTCAGCTCAAAAGGTCTTCATACTGTTCTAACTGAGCAAAAGTATCATTTTGTGATTTTTACTGGAAAGAAGATTGATTCGGATTTAAAGAATTTAATCTATCAAAAAGGTGGGGATGGTTGTTTAGTTAAAATTCTCACTACTGGTTACAGAAATACTTGGGAACAAGGTATTGATACATTTGCTCACACCAGGTCTTTTGCGATCAATACAATGAGGCACGGAGCGCCACTGGAGTTAACATTATGATTAAGAGTTTAGGAGTAATCGGTTGTGGGAACATGGCCGGTGCAATTGTTCAGGGTATGTATAAAAAATTCCCGGAGATAAAATTTAAAACATTCACTCCCTCCAAGACTAAGGCGGTTGAGTTAGCGAGGCAGGTTAGTGGTGAGCAAGTTGATTCTATCGCGCAATTAGTTGATTGCGAATATATAATGCTGGGTATGAAACCCCAACAGATTCCGAGTTTTATTGAAGAAAATGTTGAGCTTTTAAAAGGTAAAAAGATTATTTCGATACTTACCGCGATAACGATTGAAAAACTGATGCAAGCTTTTGAAACTGAAAATGTGTGTCGAATTATGCCAAATACTCCTAGTGCAGTTGGGGCAGGAATTTTACTAACGAGTTTCAGTGAAAAATTTGAATTTCCAAAAGAAATAGAAAATGCATTCAGCGCTTGTGGAATCGTAGAAGTTGTCTCCCAAAAAGATTTAGACCTACTAACTGTTTATGCGGGCTCAGGGCCTGCTTATGTTTTTCAGTTTGCACTTTATTTACAGGAGCTCATGCAAGACGCAGGAATAGATAATTCAGTGGCCAGGCGTATCGCAAACCAACTTTTCCTAGGTTCATCAAAACTTATGAGTGAATCAGATGACAGCCTAAGTGAAATGGTCAACA
>CATLVA010000023.1 GCA_950060715.1 uncultured Oligoflexia bacterium
ATCAAAAATTTTGAATTCACTCGAGCTAGATTATCCAAAAGAAAATTTAAAAATTATAGTTGTTAGTGATGGTTCAACTGATGAAACAGACGCGATCGTTTCTAGATATCAAAGTAGAGGAGTTGAACTCATAAGAATTGAGGGACGAGTGGGCAAAACAGAGGCAAGAAATCAGGCTCTGAAAAAAATAGATTCTGAAATTATAGTCTTTTCTGATGCCACAACTATTTATGAGAAAAATTCCTTGAAAATGTTGGTGCGAAACTTTGCAGATAGAAAAGTCGGAATGGTTGCTGGAAGATTACAATACATTGTCCCTGCTGGGTCTCATATGGGATTCGGGCAAAAAATATTTTGGAATTACGAAAACGAAATAAAAAAGTGTCAAACAAAACTCGGTACATTGACCGGCTCTCTTGGTTGTATGACGGCTTTTAGAAAATCTTATTACACAGATTTACCGTCAAATATAATCGAGGATTTCACCGAGCCTCTTATGTTTATTCAAAAAGGCTTTAGAGTCGTTTATGAGCCAGAAGCGCTATGTTTTGAAAAAACTACCCAAAAGGCTAAAGAAGAATTTTCCATGAGAGTACGCGTGATCCGTGGTGGTATGACTGGGTTATCGTATGCGAGAAGAGTCCTAAATCCCTTAACTTATCCTGCTGCTAGTTTTCAGCTTGTGAGTCACAAAATCATTCGTTGGCTCGTGCCGGTTTTTGCTATATTAGCATTTATTTCAAGTGTGATTGATATGTTAATAACTCAAACTGTTTTGAGCCAAATTATATTTGGATTGCAGGTTCTGTTTTACTCATTGACCGCCTTGAGTTTTTTTATGGGGAAATTACAAATTAAAATACCATTTATAAGTCTCTTTCAGTATTTATTCGTAGTCAATTTGGCAGCACTACATGCCTTGGTCAAATTTTCTACAAGTAAATTAGAAGCGACTTGGGAACCACAGAGGAAGCTAACATGACATCTCTTAACCTAACTGAAAGACAGCAAAGAGAACGTGACTATTACAACCAGTATGCGAAATTACATACTCCAAGTATTGAGAGTATAGATCTTTCGCCTGTAACAAAAGTGATCGAAAAAATAGAGCGAAGACCTTGGAACAGCTACTGGGCAATTTATCAATTTGCAATAAACCATTATAGTGAGGGAAAAAGATTACTCGATTTTGGAACTGGTCCTGGTGAAAATGCACTTCGATTTGCGAAGATAGGGTATGATATTGAGGGATTTGATATTAGTGAACAAAATATTGAAATTGCTAAAGACCTTTTTCATAAAACCGGACTGAAAGGCGAATTTCAGGTAAGCTTTGCAGAGTATCTTCCCTATGAAGACGACTCTTTTGATCTTATTGTCGGTATTGATATTCTTCATCATGTTGATATTTCCCACAGTATTAGAGAATGCTATAGGGTTCTAAAATACGGCGGGAAAGCTTTTTTTAGAGAGCCGGTTGAAGTTCCATTTTTAGATCGCATTAGAGAATCTAGTATTGTGAAAAAGTTTTTTCCTAAAAATGCTTCTTTTGATAATCATATCACTGAAGATGAACGAAAATTAAATTGGAAAGATGAAAGGACTATCCGGTCAGTATTCCCTAAAGTAAAAAAACACTACTATTTTCTTTTTGCCCGATTTGATAAATTTTTTAGAGAAGGCGCTGACCCTAGGCCGTCTTTTCTAGAAAAGCTAGATTATACAATTATGAAGATGTTTCCTTTCGCAAAACGCCTAGGTGGGACGGTTATATACGAGCTTGAAAAATAATGCGCATTCTATGGGTTACCCCAAAATGGACTTTACCGGCTAATGATGGTGCTAGAGTTGCTACATATCAGCTACTGAAAAATCTAGTGCATAAAGACCTTATTATAGACTATTTTTCGATTTCTCATCCTGATGATATCGAAGATGAGAAGGCATTAAGAAAAGAACTGCCTGTAGAGAACGTGTATTGGGTAAAAAGATCTCTTCCCAAAACTTTGTTGGAAAAAGTCTTTTATTACGGCCTGAGTTTTTTATTTAAGCCGACAATGCCTTTAACTATTGCAAGCTTTAAGTCCTCTGAAATTGAAAAGACTGTCAAATCAATTCTAAAAAATGAAGAATACGACTATGTCGTCGCAGATGGGCTTCACTGCACTCTTCCGTTTATAAGTTCTAGTGTTCCTATTGTCTATAGATCGCATAATGTAGAAAGTGATATTTGGAAACGGGCAGGAGTAAAGGCGAAAAATCCTTTGTTGAAGTTATTTTTTACCATTCAGTTTTTCGCTATGAAAAATTTTGAAGATAAAGTCGTCAGACACAGTCATCTTGTGTTTCCCATTTCTGATGATGACAAGAAAACCTTTGAGATATCGAATCCAAGTTCAACTTATGAAACAATACCAATTGGTATGGACTTTACTAGTACCCCTTGGAAACAATCGAAAATAGAATCTGAATTAAAATTGTTATTTTTAGGGCGGCTAGATTGGGGACCAAATAAGGATGGGTTGATTTGGTTTTTAGATAATGTTTGGTCTAAGGTCGAATCCTACAATCATAAACTGGTTATCGCTGGTAGTGGGAATAGTGAATGGCTAGAGGCCTATGAGGATTATGATAATATTGAATTTTTGGGATTTGTAGAAGATGTTACTGAGCTTTATACTCAAGTGGACTGCTCCATCGTTCCTATTTTTTATGGCTCAGGAACGCGCATAAAATTAATCGAGTCAGTCGCTAGAAAGACCCCTTTTATATCAACAGAGATGGGTGCTCTTGGATCATCGTTAAAAAAGAATATCGATTATATTGGTGCCGAATCCGCTGAAGAATGGCTAAAAGCTATTAATAATTTCTCAACGGAAAAAGCTGATATATACCTAAAAAATGCTCATGAAATTCTTAAAGAGAAATATGATGAAAAAGCAGTCGCTTCTAAATTACTTCATAAACTTCTATATAAAGACTGAGTTTTTTCTTTCCAACGGTCGATAGAATAATATTCTTTTACTCGATAGGAAATTTGTTCAAACTGCTTTGATAGTTCTATTGGGTTTTCGATAAAATTTTTAATTTTATACTTTGCATCCTCAAGGTCTTCTTTTTGAAAAAGAAAATTACTATTCATTAAAAGGTCTGGGAGCCCACCAACATAGCTTGCTAGAATGGGAAGGTTTGCAGCGGCAGCCTCCAAAGCAATCATTGGAAGTCCTTCCCTTTGGGAGGGGATGATCAAAGCATGGTATTTGGGGAACTCTTTTGATATTTGTGGAACAAAGCCTTTAAGGAAGACATTCTCTAACGCCTGCTGATTAATAGTGTGTTCCATCGCACCTTTGCCATATAGATGAAAGTCAATTTGAGGAAACTCTTTGGCTAGCTCTAATAGAAAGGAGATTCCTTTTTCGGGGGAGAATCTACCTGCGAACATGAATTTAATTTTATCTTTCTCATCATGCATGAATTGATTTTCTCCCTGGTGTTCAATGGGAGGGATGAAGTTTTCAATTAAAATTTTATTTGGATGAGGATAGGTATTGTAGATTGCAGTAGATACGCATACGAGTTTTTTCATTTTGCGAAGACGTATTTGTTCTACAAACTCCATCATAATCGTTTTAAAGCTGTGTGAGGTGAGTCCATGTTGAGTACCAATTCGTTTCGTCTGTAAAAATGAATTAATGAAATTAGCTTTCATGCCATGAGAGTGAACAATTTCGATCTTGGATTTATCTATATATGTTTGAATGTTTTTAATGAGTGGTTTATCAAATCTTTTTTTACTCTCGAAACAATAAAAAGAAATATTTTTCTCTTTAAGTAGTGTTAAGAATTCTTCACTGTATTGAGGTGCTCTTGTTTCTTTAATGATCAGGACTTCAATATCTAGTATATTTGCACTTTCTAGAATTAGTTTTTCTGCACCTCCAAAGGGACCAGGGGAGAAAAGAAAAACGGTTTTAGGATTCAACAAAATAGCCTTTTTTATAGGGAATAATTAGTGCAATAAAGTATAAGGTAAAAAAGATTGAACCACTAGTGAAAAACCAGATCAAGTTGTTGTCAAATAACTCTCGTGAATACCAAGAAGAAAGTCCTAAAAGAAGACTTATCATAGTGAAAATAATGAGCTTCTTGAAAGGGAAGATATCTCGAATTCTCCAGCCCATCAGAGAGCAAGAGTAAATTATTCCTGCTAATCGATATATGAACTTAAAAAATACTGATGCCGATAAAACCATGACTGCACCAGCCCAATTTGCTGCGATTAATACCGTGATTAAAGTCAGAGGAGATAAAATTAAACTAATCTTAAAAATCCATTTTGTTTGACCTGTGGCCCTAGGAATAGAGTCGTAAGGTAGGATAAGTGCTAGGTAACTGAGGCTAAAAATTTTTAAATAAATGCTAGATTCTAAATAGGATTCTGTATAGAGAAGTTCGACTATTGAATCCGAGAATGTAAAAAGTCCTACTGCCGCGGGGATCATCAGAAGAGCGGAGTCACTAATTGCTTTTCTGAAATATTGAAGTGCAACAAGAGGTTCTTTTTCAGAATATGTCGAAAGCTTGGGAATGAGGACTTTAATAATACTCATCTCTAACATGTATAGAGGAGGGATCATTAAGCATCCCATGGTGTAAAAGGCAAACTCGTCTTTTGCAAGGTATTTAGTAAGAACTATTTGATCAATTTTATCGACCACAAAACCTAGAAGTCCTGCACCTGCAATTGGGAGGCAATAATTCCAAACACTACTTAAGTATTTTTTCTTTATTTTAAATAAAGGGAGTTTTTCTTTAAGTAGTAATGCTCCGGTTAATAGCATTTTAAAGGCTAAGAAAATTAGAAATGCTGTGAAAATGACATTAAGTTTATATCCCGAAAAAGCAAGTGCTAAGAAAAGGAAGACTTTTATTAATTCCATTAAAACGCCAAAAATACTTCCCCAGGCCACAAAACCTTTGGCTAAAATAAACTCTTTGTAAAAACCAGATGGCACCCATAAAAAAGCACTTAAAAGGAGTATTTGTGTCGTCGTTATACTAAGTTCGAAAAAACTTGCTATAGGTACGATTAGTGGTAAACCGATAACTATAATTGCTAGAGAAAGGATGAATGTCAGCTGAAACGCAGCTGTAATATATCTGTCCTGATCTTTTCCTTTTCCTACCCAGTAGTATACCGAATGAAGGGGACCACCAGTTAGAAAGAGAAAGGGAAGTAATCCCAGATAGAGAAAAAATATTTTATATATTCCTATATCTTCAGGAGTAAGAATCCTCGTAAGAATGATAGGAAGAAACATATTGGCGATTGCAGAGACGCTAGAGAGAATGAATATTGGCCAATGTCCTTGCTTGAGCTTTCCTAACATATAAGTTCCTGATAAGTTTTTTCAATATCAGAAGACATTTTTTTGATGGAGTATTTTCTGAAAATTAGTTTTTCAAAATTATTAACTATTTCTATGTTTTTTGTTAGAGACTCAATTCGCTCAAAGGTTAATTCGGAAGTATTTTTAAAAAGTTCGACTGTCTTCAATTCAGTATTAAATTGGCTATGGCCTGGAATATCATAGAGTAAACAGGGCTTGCGCGCCACTCCAGCTTCTAAAACAGAAATGGGGAGTCCTTCATGAAGCGAATGTGAAATATAGAAATCGCTCAGATTTAGAAGGTCTACGATGTCGTCTCTACTGCCCAAAATTTTTATATTGTCGTCTGCTAACTCTTTACATGTTTGGAAGTATTTTTGGTCACCACTAGGTCCCACCAATAGAAGTGTAATAGGGAGATAGTTAAATTTTTGGATGAGTTCTAGTTGCCCCTTAAGTGGAACAACTCTTGCGACATAAATCCCTATTAGATGGTTGTTCGCTAAACCAAGTTTGTCTTTAAGCGTTTTCGCCTCAACTGACGGCGCTGAAGGATTAACATCCGTACCATTTTCTAATAATTTGATTTTCGTATTCTTGGTTAGAATTTGATTCGAATAGTAGTCCCTAAATTTGGGACTGACTGTAAATATTGTTGATGCCATTAGGCCAAGAAGGGCTTCATAAATTCTTGTTTTTGGTTGTAACTCGATATGCTCCATTCCATGAGTTGTGTGAACAAATTTAAGGGTTCTAAATCTAAACAGACTTTTAAGTTTTAAAAGGCTGAGGTAGATTCCAGGGTTCAAGTCGTGAGAATGAACAATATCAAATTCCCATGCCATATCCTCAATAATGCTCACAAGGCTCAAATCAAGGCCGTCTTTTTTCTGGTAATTATTGATGATTTGAACACCAACATTTCTAAATTTTTCAGTCCAGCGCTGGTCATGGTCATAGACGAATAAGCTAACGTGATGGCCAGAGTTTATCTGCTCTTTACAAAGCAAAAATAAGACCTGCTCAAGGCCTCCAACTCCTAAAAATTGGCACAAATGTAAAATTCGCATGCCTCAATTTACCATAATTTAGGGAAGAATTTATTTTGATTTAAAGTATTGTAAAAAGGTAATGGGAATCCCCAAAAAATGGTGAAAAATGCTATAAGAGGAAAAATTAAAAGGTTTTTGGATGAGAATTTTATTTTTAATAGCTTTAGGACTTTTGACTTCCTGTTCCCAGTTAACTTCTGTCAGTGAGTATAAAACTTATAACTCCGCTCAAGACGAGTTCCGAAAAGCTAAGTCAAACACAACATTCATTTCAAATTTAAATGAGATACCTAAGTTTAAACAGCTCAAATATAGCATGGCACCAGGGCATCTTTTTTATATAAATCATCCTTCAGATGAAAAAATAAAAGGCAAATATCGGGCTGACTTTAACGGTGTTCTAGCACTCCCTTACGGTGTTCGAATAGACGTAAAAGGTCTTAGTTTTAAAGAGCTTCGAGAAAAAGTCTATCAAGCTTATGGGAAGTTTTTTCAGCGTGGCGTAGAAAATATGCAGTTTAAACTTTTATATCGAGATTATTATGTAGAAGTGCGTGGATATGTGAAAAAGTCTGGACGCTATTTAGTAGCTCAATCTGAAGGGATCGATAAGGTAATCGATAGGGCCGGAGGATTGAATGGTGACCTGAAAGAAGGTTTTTTCAAAGCTTCTATTAAACAACAAAACGAATCTTATGTGATTAGTTTAAATCAATACTTTCAGAACAATTTCTATTCAAATGCCTTCACATGGACGGGAGGAGATTCAATTTTTATTTCTGAACAAGATGAAAATGAGATGGCGGAATCTATCCCTATTGTGACGGTATTAGGAGGAGTCAATTCTCCCGGTAAGGTTTTGTACAAAGATCAGGCGAGCTTATTTTATTATTTAGGTAAATCTGGTGGAGTAATTTCTAATTTGGCAGTTGATAGAGCGCTAATTATGAGAAAAACGAGTGAGGGATTAAAAGAGATTCGCTTTGATATTACTGACGCTAACTCTCTTCCTCATATTGAGGCTCACGATACGATTATTCTGCAAGGTGATAATAGAAATAGAGGTGACAGAATCTTTGACCGCTCGATTCAGGTTCTTAGTATTTTAACTTCTATTTTACTCATTTTATCAATATGACAAATTGGGATGATTTTTTTAAAGGTTCGAGTTACAGCTTCAAAGAATTTGATGTAGCTTCTGCCGAAATCCAAAAAAACTTCCACCTTCTCCCAACGGGATCTGAACGCTACGCTGAAAAGAGAAAGAAAGAGTTTATTGCTGGAAGGCTTTGTGCTCTAGAGGCAATCAAGAATTTAAGTATTGAGCCACCTGAAACGATATCAATCGGTGCCAACCGCGAACCGTTATGGCCGAGTGGACTATGTGGGAGTATTTCCCATTCTAAGAATCGAGCAGTGGCAGTTGTATCCAATTCTCTTGTCGGTGTTGGTGTAGATATTGAAGAGTCCATTCAATTGGATCGCCTTAAAAAGATTAGTGGGCAATTCATTGGCGAAAATGAGCAGAAATTTCTTCAGGATTCTCCCTTAAATGGAACCATAATATTCAGTGCTAAAGAGTCGTTATTTAAAGCGCTATATCCTTCTGTAAAACAGTTCTTCGGTTTCAAGGATGCTGAAATTCTCCAAATTGGTAGCGGTGAATTTCAGATTAGGCTTTTACGCTCAGATGGACTATTTTCACAGTACTCTGACGTAATTACAGGATATTACCGGACAATTCAAACCGAGGTAGTAACGTATATTCCCATTAGCTAGACTGTAAAAAGTTCATGAATTATTAGTTTTGTTGCGTCGCGCAAGACTTGGATTTAAGATTATTTAAGTAAGCAAAACGTAAAATTTTTAATGGTTTATGATGATTCACCAGCTTTTTGAAAAACAGGTAAAATTAACACCTAATGAACTAGCATTAGAGTTCAACGGCAAAACTTTGTCTTATTCAAAGCTGAATTCACTAAGTAATCAAATTGCTAATTATCTCGTTCAAAATGAAATCCAAAAAGATTCTATTGTTGGTGTTCACATGGATAGAGGTTTTGAATTAATTGCAATATTGATTGGGATCTTAAAAGCTGGATGTGCTTATTTACCTCTCGATAAACAATACCCCCTCGAACGATTGCAATACATGGTTGATGATTCTAACGCATCTTTGGTCATAAGTGATGCGACAGATATTACGAGTACAAAAATAGTTTCTCCAAGCAATATCTTTTCAAACTATTATGCAGGAGATATTTCTCTTGAGGGCGAACTTGCTTATGTTATCTATACCTCCGGAAGCACTGGTAAACCTAAAGGGGTTTGTCTTGATCATAGTGCACTTGAAAATCTTCTCGCCTTTCAGGCCACTGAAAACAGCAACTGTCGAACCCTTCAGTTTACACCAATAAGTTTTGATGTACATTTTCAAGAAATTTTCTCAACCCTTACTACAGGAGGTATGCTAGTTCTTGTAGATGAGTTAACACGTTTAGATTTTAGTGAATTGCTTAATAAAATCATAATCACTGATGTGGAGAGAATTTTTCTTCCGTTTGTTGCTTTAAATAAACTGTCGCAAGTTAGTATCAAAAATTCGTTGTATCCATCAAAACTCAAATTTGTGACAACGGCAGGAGAGCAACTGAGAATCACCAATGAGATCAGAAGCTTTTTTACTCAGACAAAAGCGGTTTTATATAACCACTATGGTCCAAGTGAAACTCATGTCGTGACCTCAAAAATTCTTTCGGGTAATCCACAGGAGTGGCCTCATCTCCCAGCAATTGGCTCAATCTTGCCTAATTGTATCGTCAGGTTGGAGAGTATAGAAAATGGGGAGAAGGAACTTATTGTCGGTGGTAAGTCTGTTGGTCTCGGTTATCTTGGAAAACCAGAACAAACTGCAGAGAAATTCTTTGTTGAAAATGGAGTACGTTTCTACCGAACAGGTGATATTGTCGAACTTGATGGTGATGATTTAATTTTTGTCCGCAGAAAAGATAATCAAATTAAAATTCGTGGTTATAGAGTTGAGCTTGGAGAAATAGAAACTGCGATTAGCTCTTTACTTCCTAATGTCGATGTTACGGCAACAATCATAGAACAAGAGAATATTGAAAACTATATATGTGCTTATATTCAAGGTGAATTTTGTGAAAAAGAGCTTAGGCTAAGTCTCTCTCATTCTCTTCCCGAGTATATGGTTCCTAGGTATTTTGAAAAAATAAACGCTCTTCCGATGACACCCTCAGGGAAGGTCGATAAAAAGAGACTTCCAATTCCAACTTTACGAAGACCTGAGCTCATTCAACAATTTGAAGCTGTAGGTTCAAAATTAGAAAGCGATATTGAGAATATTTGGAAAAAAGTACTCGGATTAGATGTTATTGGAGTCGAAGATCCATTTTTTGATTTAGGTGGAACATCCCTCGGGGCGATGACCGTGCTTGAAGAACTGAATCGACTTGGTCTTAAAAAACTAACTATATTTGATCTATTTAGCTTAAGTACAATAAGAAAACAGGCAAAATTTTTGACTGAGAAAGTTCAAGCTAAAAAACTAGTAAAAGAAAGCTATTCCCACCAAGATATAGCTGTTATTGCAATGACAGGTGAATTTCCTGGAGCTAGTGATCTAAATGAATTTAAACAAATTTTAGAAAACGCAGATTGTGGACTACAAAAAATTTCCAAAGATGAGCTTCATCCAAGTCAAACAGAAATGTCCATTCGAGATGGTTTTGTATTTGTTAAAGGCGAAATTAAAAGTGCCAAAGCCTTTGATCATAAGTTTTTCCATATGACTCCAAGAGAAGCAGAGTTGATGGACCCTCAGCAAAGAAAGTTTCTTGAGTGCAGTTATAATGCCTTGGAAGGATCGGGTTATCTAAAGCAAAGAGAGAATTTGAAAATTGGAGGATTTGCAGGCTCCGCGAATAGTACATATCAAAATAACCTACGTGCTTTTCCTGATAA